>CAXYUU010000046.1:0-13578 GCA_964292015.1 uncultured Acetobacteroides sp. | reverse complement strand
GTCAGCGTTCCGAAAAGGGGCTGGTTTCCATCCTGAGCGGGTATCCGGCACAAACCACCACCTCCATCATAAAGCATAACGCCAAGGTGTTAAAGCTGCCAGTCTTGGCAAAAGATTTTAATAAGAGAGGCTACCATACCGCCTACTACCATGGGGGCGACATTGGATTTGCCAACATGCGCACCTACCTTATCTCGTCGGAGTACGACAGGTATGTAACGCAGGACGACTTTCCGTCGGATCAGCAGCAGTCGAAGTGGGGGGCGCAGGATGGTTTTGTGTTCGATCGTATTTCCAACGATCTAAAAACCGAAAAGCAGCCATTCTTCTACACCTTCTTCACCTTAAGCAGCCACGAACCCTTCGACGTACCCATGAAAACGGTGTTTAAGGGCAATGATGAGGATTCGAAGTTTGCCAATGCGGCGCACTATACCGATAGAAGTTTGGGCGATTTTATCCGAAAGGCTAAAAAGAGTAGCTGGTGGAACAACACCCTGATTATTATTGTAGCCGATCATGGTCGTGGGTTCAAAAAGCATGCGCAAATATTCGACGAAAGGCGTAACCATATTCCCATGCTTTGGTTGGGTGGCGCATTAAAGGAGAAGGGAATAAAGGTTGATAGGATAGGCGTGCAGCACGACCTGCCGGCAACGCTACTCTCGCAGCTGGGAATGGATACCAAGCGGTACACCTTCTCGCGCAACCTGCTGGATAAGAATTTTAAGGATTGGGGGATGTTTACCTTCAACAATGGCTTTGGATATGCCGAGGGAAACTCGGTGGTGGTTTTCGATAATATAGGCAACCAGTACCAGCAGGAGATAAACCCATCCGAAGAGGTTAAAAAGCGGGGTAAGGCACTTTTTCAGGTGTACAATCACCATTTTGTAGCCTTGTAGCTCCAATGGCTGGCTCAATTTCGGATTTTAACCGAAACAATGTTGGCCGATCTGCGTTACGAATACGATTTGTAAAAACGATTTTATGACAGAAATACAACGTCCGCTTATACTTATTTCGAACGACGATGGGGTAAATGCTACAGGCATTGCCGCGCTGGTCGAAGTTGCCAAGCAATTTGGTCAGGTGGTGGTGGTTGCTCCCGAACAGGGGCAGTCGGGCATGTCGCACGCCATTACATCGACCATCCCCATTCGCCTACGCCATGTTAAGGAGGAGGATGGTGCATCATGGTATGCGGTAAGTGGCACTCCTGCCGACTGTATTAAGCTGGCCTTTTACGAGGTGCTTAAGCGTAAGCCCGATTTGGTAATCTCGGGCATTAACCACGGCTCTAATGCTTCGGTTGCCGTTATCTACTCGGGTACTATTGGTGCTGCGGTAGAGGGAACGCTTTACGGTATTCCATCGGTAGGTTTTTCGCTGCTCGACCATTCGGCCAAAGCAGATTTTACCGCAGCCAAGAAGTGGTTTGGCCCCATTATTAAGACGGTACTCGAAAAAGGGCTGCCTAAGAACACCCTGCTCAACGTAAATATCCCCAACATTCCATCCGAAAAGATTAAGGGGTACTCCAACTGCCGTGTTACCCACGGAAAGTGGAGCGAGGAGTACGAGAAGCGCACCGATCCGCAGGGTAAAACCTACTACTGGCTAACCGGATGTTTCCATAACGACGAGCCAATGGCTACCGATACCGACGAATGGGCGCTAGCCAACGGCTACGTCTCAATTGTTCCGCTTAATGTCGATTGGACCAGCAAAAAATTCCTTGATGAAATGAAGCAGGAATGGACCTACGATACCGCATCTGCCGAAAAGCAGTAGAAATATACTCATAGTACGATAAGGGACACCTGCGGGTAGTCCCTTTTTTGCTGGCGAACCAGCTTGCCGAAGGGTTTTGGATGCCGATCGACAGCGCTGAGGTTACGGTATTGGGTATAGCAGGGGTAATGCTGGTGTCTGTTTTTTGGATAGGATAAAATCGGGTGTGGCTCCTCTCCTTTAAATAGAAACGTTGCTATTGCCTCCTCTCGTAGACCCGCTACTCGTCGAAAAGTTGGACATTTGAATGTAAAAGTCGGACACTTGAATGTAAAATATCGGACTTATGAATGTAAAAGTCCGACATTTCGATAGAAAAGCTGGATATTTGAATCGAAAAGCTGGACATTTGAATCGAAATATCCAACATTTGAATCGAAAAGTCGGACATTTGAATCAAAATATCGGACATTTCGATCGAAATATCGGACATTTGAATCGAAATGTCGGACATTACGATCGAAAAGTCGGACATTTGAATCGAAATGTTGGACTTTTGAATCAAAAACCTCGACATTTCGATTGAAATCCCCCCTAATTCGAAGGCAAAACAGGGCTTTTACATAGCTGTAATAGGGTTGTGTGACAAAATGGCAGAAGAAGAGGGGCGAAGGACTCCTTTTTTTGAAAGTATGTATGGTCGGCTTCAGGGGCAGCTGGCACGACAAGCGAGAAGCGAAAGCCGCCCACGCCATTTTTTTGAGGATCGTTTCGGGGATGCGTCGCTCCGTGCCGATTTTCCTCAAATCTCTCCATCCTCTTCGTAAAAAACGAATTAAATCTTAGTTTTGTAGTAATTACAAATGAGATAGCAAAAAATGGTCGAGTTTATTAAGCGCGATGCGCTTCGTGTTGGTGTCGTAATGGCCATGGTTACGCCTACCGTTATAGCTTTTACGGTGTTAATGGTGATGTCGGGTTCGGTAAGCTTACGTTCGTACGTTCAAACGTTGATGATTTTTGGTTCGCTTTCGAAGCTGCTCAGCCTATGCGTTTACCCTAACCTTGCCATTTTTTACCTGTACCTCCACTTTAAGCGCGATAGCAGCGCCAAGGGGGCTGTATGGGGAACCATGATCATGGCAATCCTGGTATTAGTCGTTTATCTAGTTCAAAAAATATACTAAGCATGAAGTACTACTTGGTGGCGGGCGAAGCTTCGGGCGATTTGCACGGCTCTAACCTAATGAAGGGGCTTAAGCTGCACGATTCGAATGCCGAATTTCGTTTTTTTGGTGGCGATTTGATGCAGGCCGAAGGCGGAGTGCTGGTAAAGCACTACCGCGAAATGGCGTTCATGGGATTTTTGGAGGTGGTGAAAAACCTTCGTGCCATTTCTCGCAACTTCGACGTTTGCCAAACCGACATCGCCGCCTATAAGCCCGATGTTGTAATACTGATCGACTATCCAGGCTTCAACTTCCGCATTGCCAAGTGGGCAAAGGAGCGGGGAATAAAGGTATTCTACTACATAGCACCCAAGGTTTGGGCGTGGAAAGAGGGTCGGGTAAAGCGCATACAGCTGTATGTCGATAAGCTCTTCACCATTTTTCCGTTCGAAACCGAGTACTTCCGAAAGTTTGGCATCGAGGTTTGCTACGAAGGTAATCCGCTTATCGATGCGCTCGATCAGAAGCGGGCGCTGCTACCCTCGTTCGAGGAGTTTGTGGCAAAGAATGGGTTGGATGACCGTAAGATTGTGGCCCTTCTTGCCGGAAGCCGCAAGCAGGAGGTCGAAAAGAGTCTTCCGATTATGAAGCAGGTGGCCGCTCGCTTTCCACAGTACCAGTTTGTTGTTGCCGGGGCACCATCGCTTACGCGCGAATACTACGCCCCCTTTATTAGCGATGGAACGGTACACATGGTGTACAATCAAACCTACGAGCTGTTTAGCGTAGCCACAGCCGCGCTGGTAACCTCGGGAACAGCCACGCTCGAAGCCGCCCTGCATAACGTGCCTCAGGCGGTATGCTACCGAACCAGCTTTTTATCGGCAATGATTGCCAAGCAGTTTATTAAGGTGAAGTGGATTTCGCTGGTAAACATCATCATGAACCGCGAGGTGGTTCGCGAGATGCTTCAGTACGACATGACGGTGGGTACCCTTTCGAAGGAGCTTACCGCGCTCCTTCCTGGGGGCGAAAAGCACGAGCAGGTGCTCCACGATTATGCCGAGCTGATGACGATGCTCGGAGAGGTTGGCTCGTCGGAGCGAACCGCCAAAACCATGGTGGAACTTTTATCTAAATAGGGGCAGTTGGGCAGCTTGAGAATCGCGTTTATCCTGCTATGGACAGTACTGTGTGGAGGGGCTTCTGAGCTCCTTGCGCAACCGTACGCGCCTAGCGGATCGTCAAAGATTCTTATTTCGGTTTATGCCCAGGAAAAGCCTCAAAGCTTAATAATGAAACCGCAGCAGGGACGGTATCGGGTGTTTGGAGGGGGCGCAATGCTTGTTGAGCTACAAAAGGACGAGCTGCTTTTTATAACTGCTGCAAAGGGAAAGATTCGTATTCGTACCATCGAGCGTGCTTTGGGTACGTATGGCCGAGTGCTGGTAAAGGCCGCAGACGATTCTGCTACCTTCAGCCTTAAAACGGTTAATCCCGTATCGAAAAATCAGCGGGTATACTCCGGTAGCATTGCATTTACGCCCAAAGCAAGCGGGGTGGAGTCTATTCTGGATACCGACTTCGAGCAGTATGTGGCAGGAGTGGTAGAGGGGGAAATTGGACCCCGGCAGGTGCTGGAGATGTACAAGGTTCAGGCAATTATTGCCCGTACGTTTGCGCTTAGCCACATGGGAAAGCATGCAGGGGAAAAGTGTAACCTCTGCGACGATGTCCACTGTCAGGTATTTAAGGGGATTCCCAGCTCGAACCCTACCATTGCAAAGGGATGCGAGCTAACTCGCGATTTGGTGGTGGTTAATCGTAGTAACGAGTTGATAACTGCGGTGTTTCATGCCAACTGTGGAGGGCAAACGGCCAATTCGGAGGATGTTTGGCCAAAGTACAAAAGCTACCTGCGGTCGTGTCCATGTCCGTACTGCTCCAAATCGAGGAGCTACCGGTGGCGAATGGGGGTTGCGGTATCTAAGTGGGATCGATATCTCGAAGATAACGGGGTAAAGGTAACGAGCGACTTCATACCACAACCCTTCGAACAGCGATCTCGCAAGGCGATGGTCGAGCTGGAAAACATTACGCTACCGCTGGCCAAAGTTCGAAAAGACTTAGGCTTGCGCTCTACCTTTTTTAGCTATGCACAGGTGGGCGATAGCATTGTGTTCACCGGAAAGGGGTACGGTCATGGGGTAGGCCTTTGTCAGGATGGCGCATCGAATATGGCTCGCATGAATATGACCTACCAGCAAATTATTGGCTACTACTATAAAAATTGTATCATCATCAACCGACAGAATGCGACTCCCGAAAAGGATAGCGGGAGGGTTCTTGAGGAGGGGAGTTCGGTAAGCTCGACAGCGTTGGTCGAGAGGCAGCCCATTAACGGCAGCCCGAAGGCTGATACGTCTCTTTTGTATCGTTGAATGAGCTTAAATAAGGCAAGTAATCCCCTGTAGGCATACCTTGCAGGGGATTACTTGTTATGGATGGGCGGAAATTAGGATGTTGCGTCCTGTTTTAGCAGGTTCAGGTATTCACTTTCGCTATACAGCTGGCCGTTGGCAATGTAGTGAGCCTTTGCCTTATCGCGCATGTTGTACTTTGAGCTCATAACCTGTCCGTAAGCGCCCGTTGTGTATATTGCCACCAAATCGCCACGGAAGCTTGTCGACAGCTCGAGGTCTTCGCCAAAGCAGTCGGTTGTTTCGCAAATCGGACCAACAACATCGTAGGTCTCTTTGGCCTCATCTCGGCAAATATTTTCGGTAAGATGGAATGCCTGGTAGAGAGCTGGGCGAATGAGCTCGGTCATTCCTCCATCGAGAATGAGGAATTTCTTTCGGAGCCCCTTCTTTACATAAATAACCTTGGTGATTAGCATGCCGCATTGGGCAACCAGTGCGCGTCCCAGCTCGAAGTGAACCTTGGTCTCCTTCGGTAGGTGGAGGTTCTCCTCAAATACCGTAAAGAATGCCTCGAAATCGCATATTGGGTTTTCTTTTGGGCTTTCGTACGATACCCCAAGACCACCACCTAGGTTGATGTGCTCGAAGGTAAAGCCCTGCTTTTCGAAGTAGTGGTTTAGCTGCGAGGCCTTAATGGCCAGCTGCTTGAATACCTCCAAATCGGTAATCTGCGAGCCGAGGTGGAAGTGTAGCCCTTTTATGGTTACATTCTTAAAGGTGTGTAATCGGTCAACCAGCACGGGCAGGGAGGTCAGGTCGAGTCCAAACTTATTCTCGCTAAGTCCCGTGGTGATGTTTTTGTGCGTATGGGCATCAATATTGGGGTTAATACGAAGCGACACGTTGGCCGTTGTACCCATTCTTCCGGCAATTTCGTCAATCACCTCCAGCTCTTCAATCGACTCAACGTTTAGGCTAAAGATGTTGGCCGTAAGCGCGGTCTCAATCTCCTCGTCGGTTTTGCCTATGCCGGCAAAGTCAATTACGCTAGGGGCAAAGCCCATCTCAATAGCCTTGGTAACCTCGTTGCCGCTAACGCAGTCGATACCAAAGCCGTGCTTGCGAATGACCTCTAGCAACGGGTTGTTGTTGTTTGCCTTAATAGCGTAGTGAACCAAGTAGCCTCGCTTATCGGCCGCCTGCTTTGCCCTTTCGAGCGTTTGGTTAAGCAGGTTCATATCGTAAAGGTAAAATGGCGTTTCGATGGCCTGTAGCTCTTCGGTAAGGCTCGTATGTGGAAAGTTTTTCATTAGCGGTTCAGGAAAAGATGGTTGTGTAGCAGCTGTAGGGCCTCGCTCTTGTACTCGCTTCGAACTAGCACCGAAATGTTGTGCTCGCTGCCCCCATACGAGATCATACGAAGCGGAATGGTCGATAGCGCATTGGTAACCTTGGCGGCCATGCCATGCTTGTCGGCAATCAGGTTGCCAACAATGCAGATAATGGTTTGTTCGGAATCAACCTCTACGGTAGCGAAGGTCTCTATCTCCCGAACAATGGCATCCAGCTCGCTATCGTTATCGATGGTGAGCGAAACGGCCACCTCCGATGTGGTAATCATGTCGATAGGGGTGCGATGGCGGTCGAATATTTCGAACACCCTCTTTAGAAAGCCGTAATTCATCAGCATTCTGCTACTCTTAATCTTTATAGCGGTGATCCCATCCTTGGCAGCAACTGCTTTGAACCCTTTCGATATAATCGTTTTGCTGATGTACGTTCCTTCGGCGGTTGGCTCCATTGTATTCTTAAGCAGCACCGGAATGTTGAACTCCTGTGCTGGGAAGATGCAGAATGGGTGAAGGATTTTGGCCCCAAAGTAGGCCAGCTCGGCAGCTTCGTCGAACGATAGCTGGCGGATGGGTGTGGTGTTTTCGACATAGCGAGGGTCGTTGTTGTGCATCCCGTCTATATCTGTCCAAATTTCGATGCATTCGGCATCGGCGGCAGCACCAACAAGCGATGCGCTGTAGTCGCTACCTCCACGTTTTAGGTTCGAAACCTTTCCCTCGTGGTTGCGGCAGATAAAACCTTGGGTGATGAGAATCATCTTGTCCTTGTACTCCTCCAAAAAAGGCTTAAGCCTCTCCTTAATGATGTCGATTTGGGGTTCGCCCTCCTCGTTGATGTACATAAATTCAAGAGCAGGTATAAGTGCCGAGCTAAGTCCATCCTGAAGCTGGTAGAAGTATACCAGATGCGTAGATAGCAGCTCGCCCTTCGACAGCAACTCGCATTCGCTTTCGAGAGTGTAACGGTGGGTAATTATTTGGTCAATTTCTTTAAATATCTGGGTAATGTAGGCGTTTGCCTTATGGTTGTACTCGGTAGTACTTAGGAGCTGTGCTGCAACGTTTGTATACTGCTGGTGCAGCATGCCGCTTTTTTGTTGAGCCGTTTCGGTATTGCCTGCGTTAAGCAGCTCACCTATTTCGACTAATGCATTGGTGGTGCCCGACATTGCCGAGAGCACAACTATTTTACGATTGCCATCATTAACAAGGGATGTAACATGCTGCATGTTGCTTGGACTTCCAACAGATGTACCTCCAAATTTCTGAACGATCATTGGTATGGCTATGAAAAAATGGTAGAATTGGTCTTATATATACACGAAGAGATGGCCTTCAGAAAGTTTGCTCGGGGGTATGGTCATTGGCTGTCGAAGATAGGCCCAAGAATCGCAGACAGCCTTAGAGCATTGGAGAGCGTTTTATTCCCTTAATGGAATGCATAGAATGCATGCTCGCAAAGTTTGCAAGGTGCATCCGCATTATCATGTAAGGGTAATTGCTCATAGTGTAAAATCGGTAACGGCAAAACTATTCTTTTTTTTCAGTCTCAGAACAGAATGGTACCACTGGATCGTTAAATATTAATAAGAGAGTGCGCAGTGTTGTCATAGGTCGCTACTTTTTCACGTTCTTACTTTCTAAAGTCGAGGTTGTTATCCTACTCAGAATGCATCTCCGTCTTTAGAGGTAGCTCATAGCATGCTTAATTGGTTATATTTGCAAGTTAACAGCCCAGTTGTAACAATAAACTAGGTGCAGGAACCCACCGCGCTTACAGGCGTAAGTACTGATGAAAAAGTGAAGCGTGTGGGGTGCATCCAACCTTTTAAAATTTTTTATTCGGATGAAAAATACATTAAGAAAAATCGTCCTTGCCGCAATAATGCTGGTGTTTTGGGTGCCATTTGCTTCGGCACAAGATCAGCAGCTTAACGAGCAGCTGTTTAAGCTTAATAAGTTCATTTTTATGCTAAAGACGGAGTATGTTGATACGATCAATACTCCCGATATGGTCGAGAAGTCGATTGTTAACCTGCTTAGCCAGCTCGATCCTCACTCGGTTTATATTTCGAAGGACGAGGTTAAAAAGATGAGCGAGCCGCTTGAAGGAAACTTTGAGGGGATTGGCATAGAGTTCAACATCCTTAACGATACGCTGATTGTGGTGAATACCATACCGGGAGGTCCCTCGCAAAAGGTTGGACTATTTCCGGGCGATAGAATTGTTAAGATTAACGGAAAGCTGGTTGCAAATATTGGATTGAAGAATTCTGACGTGTTCACCTACCTTCGTGGAGCAAAAGGTTCTAAGGTTGAGCTGCAAATTAGGCGTAAGGGCGTTTTGGATATGCTCGACTTTATGATTATCCGTGATAAGATTCCAATTTTTAGCGTAGATGCCGCCTACAATATTGCACCAAAGGTGGGGTATATAAAGGTGTCGCGTTTTGCTCAGAACACATTTGACGAGTTTCAGAAGGCTTTTGCGAAGCTCGCTCCTGGCACCGAGTCGTTAATTCTCGACCTTCGCGGTAACTCTGGTGGCTATTTGGGAACAGCAATAGGCCTGTCAGATCAGTTTCTAAGTGTTGGGAAAAAGATTGTTTATACCGAGGGGAAGAACCAGCCAAGGCGCGATTATACCGCAACCGAAACCGGACTGTTCGAAAAGGGCAAGCTTGTTGTTTTGGTTGACGAAGGTTCTGCGTCGGCATCCGAAATTGTTTCGGGCGCCATTCAGGATTGGGATCGTGGGCTAATTATTGGCCGTAGAACCTTTGGAAAGGGGTTGGTGCAGAATCAGCAGATGCTGCCCGATGGATCAATGGTAAGGCTTACCGTTGCCCGTTACCACACCCCTACAGGCCGAGCTATTCAGCGTCCGTTTAAGAAGGGCGATACCGAGGGGTACTACATGGATTTATACAGTCGCGAGGCAAAGGGCGAACTGACCAATAAGGACAGCATTCATTTTAACGACTCTCTGAAGTTCCGCACCCTTGCAAAAAAGCGTACGGTATATGGTGGTGGTGGCATTATGCCCGACATCTTTATTCCGCTAGATACGACATGGTACACCAAGTACTACGGAAATCTTTCGCGTAAGGGCGTTTTTCAACAGTTTGTAGTTAGCTATGTCGATAAGAATAGAAAGGTGCTTGAATCGAAGTACCCCACCTTCGACAGCTACAGTAAAAGTTTTGCCGTAGATGGTGAGATGCAGCATGATTTTATGCAGTATGGTAAGAAGATGGGGGTGGAACCCAATGATACCGAGTATAAGACCTCGGCAGTGGAGATAAACCTTATTCTGAAAGGGCTAATTGCTCAAAAACTTTGGGATACCTCGGAGTATTTTCGGGTAATAAACAGCGAAGACCAAACCATGAAAAAGGCGCTCGACGCCCTTGCCAACTGGTCGAAGTACGGATTGTAGAAACAGGAAATTAGCTGACAGCTTACGATACGGGAGAGATGCCTTTTTAATGGGGCATCTCTCCTTTTTTAGTGCGATAGCTCGCTGGTGTATTTCTCACATTGCCATAGGTCTACCTATTCCTTGAACTTTAAGGATATTTAAGAGGTCCCGAGGGGTGACCCCTCTACTAGCCTATATATCTTCCATTTATTTGAGTATCTTTGCCCACTGTGGAATGAAGTTTGATTTCCGCAATAGACTAATAAAAAATTTTAATGGATAAATTGGAAGAATTCAGAGTTTTAGGGCTCTCGGAGAGTACCCTTAAGGCTCTTGATGAAAAGGGATTTGAAACCCCAACACCAATCCAAGCACTGGCGATTCCGGCCTTACTTAATGGCGAACGCGATGTCATCGGACAGGCGCAGACAGGAACCGGGAAAACGGCAGCATTTGGATTACCTATCCTCGAGAGGGTACAACCTGGGCAAGGAGTTCAAGCATTGGTTTTGGTACCAACGCGCGAATTGGCGATACAGGTGACAGAAGAAATTGCTTCGTTTAAAGGCGACAAAAGGCTTTTTATTATCTCCATTTATGGAGGACAATCTATAAGCGAGCAGCTTCGTAGGTTGAAAAAGGGCGTTGAAGTAGTTGTAGGAACACCAGGTAGAGTACTCGACCACCTTGGTCGTGGTAGCCTAGTTCTTGATAACCTTCAGTACGTTATCCTTGATGAGGCCGACGAAATGCTAAACATGGGTTTTGTTGATGATATCGAAGAGATTCTTCAACACGCACCAGAACAGCGCAGAATGCTTTTATTCTCTGCTACAATGCCTCAGCGCATTTCGAATCTGGCGAAGCGTTACATGAAAAACCCTGAGCTTCTTAAGGTAGATTCGCAGAAAATTACTGCCGATCTTACCGATCAAATCTACTTCGAGCTTCGCGATTCCGATCGCTTTGATGCGCTAACCCGTATTATCGATGTAGAACCTGAGTTTTACGGACTAGTTTTTTGCCGTACCAAAAACCAGGTTGATGAAGTAACCTCTAAGCTAATTGAGCGTGGATACGATGCAGATGGCCTTCACGGTGACATCTCGCAGGCACTACGCGAAAAAACGCTTCGTAAGTTCCGTAACAAGCAAGTGAACGTACTTGTAGCTACCGATGTTGCTGCCCGTGGTATCGACATCAACGATCTTACTCACGTTATTAACTTCTCGCTACCTCAAGATCCCGAATCGTACGTACACCGTATTGGTCGTACCGGACGTGCAGGAAAGAGAGGTACCGCAATTACCTTTATTACCCACTCGGAGTATCGCCAGTTTGTGGCCATGCAGCGTAACGTAAATATGAGCATCCGTAAGGAAGTTTTACCTACCGCCGACGATGTAATTAAGATCAAGAAGAGCAAGATAAAGGCTGATTTGGTAGAAATTGTAGAAAACGAATCCTACAAAGATTACCTAGGAATGGCCGCTGAACTTATCGAGGCTAACGGTACTGAGATTGCGCTTGCATCTCTTCTTAAGCTTGCCTTTAAGGATGAGCTTGATGAGAATAGCTACTCTCAAATACGTACCGTATCGGTTGATACCAAAGGAAAGGCTCGTCTATTTATTGCTTTAGGCAAGTTTGATGGTTATACTTCACGTATGATTGTTGATCTTCTTAAGGAAAAGGCAAACCTTCCGGATTCTGTAATTGACGATGTTAAGGTTATGGATGCCTTCTCGTTTGTTACCATTCCGTTTAAGGAAGCTGAGCGTACCCTCGAGATGCTTAACACTATGCGAAGTGGCGGAGGTCGCCCACTTGCCGAGATTGCTGGCGACAGCAAAGCTGGTGGTGGCGGTGGCGAACGTCGCGGAGGCGGTGGTGGCGGCTTTAGCGGTGGCTATCGTGGAGATCGCGGTGGTGATCGTGGAGGCGACCGTAGAAGCAGCGGTGGCGATCGTGGTGGATATCGTGGTGGTGATCGCGGAGGCGACAGCAGCCGTGGAGGAGACCGTGGTGGTTATCGTGGTGGCGACAGCAGCCGTGGCGGAGACAGTAGCCGTGGTGGCGACAGACCTCGCAGAGATAATGACATACGTTCTCGTAGATCGTAGTCATCAAACATAATAATAAAGAGGGTGTCCATTTGGATACCCTCTTTTTTTGCTAGTTTTATGGGCGTAAACTGACAAGGATGGAATCGATAAAAGCAGTGGTGTTTAATACTCTCTACCAGTTCTGGTGGCTTGTGGGCGTAATGGCCGCAATGGGGTTGGTGTTATACCTTTTGGCACGAATAGCCAGGGTAAACTACTCGCTGGCGGCAGGCTCGAACTTCGACACCTACTTTACGGGGTGGATTGGTACTCCTGTTCACGAGTTTGGACATTGGGTATTCTGCTTGATCTTCATGCATAAGGTAAAGGAGGTGCGTTTCTTTAAGCCCGATCCGAAGTCGGGCACGCTTGGCTTTGTGGCGCACTCGTACAACAAGAAGAGCATCTACCAGAATATTGGCAACTTCTTTATTGGGATGGGGCCACTACTGGTTGGAGGAGGGGTGTTGATGGCGCTTGCCTACTTTATGCTGCCCTCTCACGTTCGTGTTGTAAACCTGTTCAACGATTTTACCCAAAGCTGGCCCATTGAGGTGTCGTATGGATGGAAGTCGGGGATTGTTGCCATTGCCGATAATCTTTGGGTTTTTATCAAGCTGCTGGTGGCAACGGGAAACCTACATGCCCCGATCTTTTGGCTCTTCATCTACCTCTCGTTCTGCATTTCGTCGCATATGATGCTCAGTATTTCGGATTTGAAAACAGCGGGACTGGGGGCATTGACTTTTGTGGCAATGCTATTTCTGGTAAATGGGGTGTCGGAGCTGGTGTCGTATTTTGCAAAAAATAGCTTGCAGTTTACGATTTCGAATAGAGTTGGGCTGTTTTCGTTAAAGTTTGGTGCTTCTGTTATCTTTTTGCTTTCTTTCTCATGTGTGCTCTCGCTGGTCAGCGTGCTTTTCTCCGCATTGCTACGGGGGATTGCCGGTTTGCTTGGTCGGTAAAATGGTGACGGTAAACGTATTGTTTGCATCTGAAACCGGCTGTATTGCTAGCTGAAAAAATAAGAGTAAAAATAACCAATGTTAAAGGAGCTAATTAAAAAATATATATATATTGCATCCACTTACAACTCGAGTAAGTGATGTCGATGAGTGAAATATTGGGGGATACTATCATCGATTAGACGTAAATTCTTTACTTTAAATTCTGGCCGATGGAAATTTTTAAATTGGAAAGAACATCAAGAACACCATTTGTCTTGATGGATTCGAAAAAGGGGCTGATTGAGATTAAGGGGATATCCATTCCAAACAATTCGTACGAATTCTTCATGCCGCTTTTCGATCGTATTGATCAGTATGTCGTTGCTCCGGCATCGATGACGGTAGTTAACTTACAGCTCGAATACCT
>CAXYUU010000045.1:0-13587 GCA_964292015.1 uncultured Acetobacteroides sp. | reverse complement strand
TGCCGCTGTTTAGCGGGAAGGTCATACGTCGAAGGGTGAGGTTGCCGCTGTTTAGAGGGAGGGTCATACGTCGAGGAGGTAGGATTAGCGAATAGGTGTTATGCAGCTTGCGGTGAACTTTCTGCACGCAATTGTACCTTCGGGCTACGGTTCGACAGTTTTGGGAAAGGAGGTGGGGGAGATACCTTATATATGTAGGGAAGAATGCTTCTTCAATCGCAGCATGGGGGTGCATTTACAGGTCAAGGTATCGGGTTTTGTGCCGCTGCGAGTGGTTTAGCAGCAGGCTCCCTCCTTTGGATGCTTGTGGTATCGCTGGTTCTAGAAGTACCCCTTTAAGCTCTCCTCGTTTTGTTCGGCTCGTATAAAACCGCGCTTGCCGTCGAGCCAGGTGGCTAGGTACTCCTGTTCGGGCTGGTGGGGGGTGGGTACCAGAATGGCGCCTCGGCCAAAGGCGTTAAGATCCATAATGGTGCTGTAGCCGGCACGGGCAATAATTACCTTGGCATTTTTGATGAGCGTTTGCAGCATGAGATCGCTGGCAAAGTCGAGCGTGCTAAAGATTAGCGGCGGCAGCGTGGTGGCGGGAACTTTTGTGCCGCGTACAATCATAACGCGCTTATCGCTGTCCTTGGCAAGGGAGTTTACCAGCTTCTCGAACGTCGCCCGCTGGGGTTCGGGTCCCGAAAGGATCACCACCAGGTCGTAGCGGGGTAGGGGAATGTCGACAGCATCGAGCGGAAAGCGCGACTGCGGCCCGGTGTACAGCACCTTAATCCCGTCGATGCCCTTGCTGATTCGGCCGGCCAGGTTGTTGCTGCTGTCGTAGTCGGGTACCAGGCAGGCGTTAAACGGGGTCACCAGCTTTTTTATGATCCGGCACGAAAGCCGCTCTACCCATTCCCATCGGCTCCCAAAGTATACGCGCAGCTGGTGCGTTACCAGGTACGATTTGGCCTCGGAGCTGCGGATGCCGTACCGGTTATCGGAAAAGATGCAGTCGAAATGCTCCTCCTTCATCAGCTGGGCGATGGCCTTTCGATCTTTTACGAAGTGGCGCACGAGCGTTACGCTTAGGCTTGGGAAGGCGAAGAAGAGGGGCAGATACTTGGTGTAGCGGATGTGCAGCGGGGGTAGCTCGTGAAACGGGAGGTTGGAAAAGTGGCAGCGGAGCAGGCTGAGGGCCTCTCCGTCGCTGGCGATATGCACCTCATCGCCCCGGTTTAGCAGGAACCGAATCATGGGGATGCATCGGGTGGCGTGTCCAACGCCCCAGTTTAGAGGGGCTACCAGTACTTTCATACCTTACTTTCTTATGCCGATACCTGAACGGGTATGGCGAGTTGGTGTTTTACGGTGTGCGCAATGGCGTTAAGCTCCTCTTCCGAAACCTTATGGAGGTCGGGGGCTGGGGTATCGCGCGAGATGGTGTACACCATCAGCTCGGCAGGCTTAATTTCGGCGAGCAGGGTCATCCATGCTTCGAGTTCGGCTGGGGTGGTGTTGTCTACCGGCTGCCCGTTAAAGGAGCCTCGTAGGAACATGGTTTGGATGGTGAGCTTTCCGCTGAACGCCTTGAGCACCTCTACCAGCTTGGCCGTGGAGTACTCGCCCTGCGGGTTGTTGATGAGCTTTACGGTTGCCTCGAATGCCGAGTCGAGCTTGAGGATGTTCTGATCGACCTTTTTGAGGGCGTTGAACACCTTTTCGCGCCCAATAAGGGTGGCGTTCGACAGCACGGCAATCTTTGTTTTGGGGCTAATGTTGTTGCGGATTTCGATGGCATCGTCGATAATGCCGTCGAAATCGGGGTGCATGGTGGGTTCGCCGTTACCGGCAAAGGTAATCACGTCGGGCAGGTTGTGGAACTTTTTGAGCTCCTCGAGCTTGGCCTTTAGGTGCGCCTTCACCACCTGACGGGGGTGGAATTCCTTACGGGCCACCGATTCGTTCCAGCCGCATTCGCAGTAAATGCAGTTAAAGTTGCAGAGCTTGCTGTCGATGGGTAGCAGGTTAATGCCAAGCGAGCTGCCCAGGCGGCGGCTCTTTATGGGGCCAAATACAATTTCGTCGAATAGGAAGGTGGGCATAGCAGGGTGGTTTTAGTCGATGATGACGTCTATCTTAGAGTTTTGGTCGATGGTTTTTTGGGCGAAGCAGAATGCCGATATGTGGTAAATACCCGGTTGGCATCCTTGGGCAATGGTTCCCCGATGGTGCTGCTCCAGCGCAGCGGCACCGTTGGCGGTGGCCATCGGTACTATTTCGTGAAAGGGAACGTCGGGTAGCTTTTGGGCCAGCTGCACCATCAGCCTAAATAGAGCGGTAGGATGGCCGGAGGCTGTGGAGCCTAGCGCAATCCTAACCTTGCTGTGGTAGAGGGTGGCTAGTGCCGCTGCCGAAAGGTTGGGCATAGCCTCGGGGGTGATTACCGCAAACGGCGGCCTGCTGGGTGCTGCCAGCCGCTGCTGTACGTCGATGTCGTTTGCCGGAAACCAGGCGTTGGCTGCCGAGGCGGCATTAACGATGGCGGGGATGAGTACCCCCGGGTAGAATTCGGTGCTGGCGGCTTCCACTAGGTTGTCTGAAGCGGGGCTCACCGAAACCACGGCGTTGTTGCTTAGCGTTACGATGCCAAACTTCACCGGGAGGTCGTTACCGCAGTAAACGTAGTGTGCCGTTACCTTTCTCATCTATTTTACATTATTAAAGAGCATCGTTTGGGTTTCGGTCGAGGCCACGCTTATCGTTTTAACGGGCGAACCATCGCCGGCGCGAAACACCACCACGGCCGGGTCGGTACCGGTGCTGCTCACTGTCGAGGCTACAATATTGTTGTCGTTGTTTATTCTGATGCCAATTCCGCTAAACGAGCGGCCTGCAGGCAGGGTAATAAATACCTTTGAGGTGATATTACTGATGGAGTTCACGTCTATCTTAAAGATATCCTGCGAGGGTTTTCCGTTGGTGTTGGCACCTATAAAGAAGAGCGCATTTTCGACACCCGAGGCGCAGAGCGAGCCCTCGTTCCACGGATTCCACGACGAGGTTACCGACATGGTTTTGGGCATAAGGTGCTTTACAACGTATAGCGACGAGCTAATGGAGTAGAGCGTATCGGCGTGCGAGGTCCAAACGTTACCGCTCATATCGGTGGTAAGTCCGGCGCGACCCACCCGAAGAATTTTAGACACCAGCAGCTTACTTTTACTGATGACAACTACCCCGTTGGTAAGGGTGAGCGCATGTATGTAGCTGGGGGTGTTCACCATCATGCCAACTCGCCCTCCGATGCCCGGTATTCGCTCGCCCAACGAAAGCGGGTTGAGGTTAACCTTGTAAATGCCATCGTCGGTGCTCAGCAGTGCGGTAGACCGGTCGATGCCTAGGAAGTTGTTGGCATTTGCGGGCAGCTTTGCAATTCGGCCCACCTCCTTTAGGGTGATGGAGTTTACCACAATCAGCCCTTCGGTACTCGAAATAATGTAGAACTTCCCGTTGAAGGCCTGCACCGAGGTTACTCTTGCTCCAAGTGTCTTGCCCGGATTTACGGTAGCGTAGGCATTCTCCTCTATGGAGGTAAAATCTTTGTTGAGGTAGGTTATCGAAGCCTCGCCGGTATTATTGTTAAAAAGGAACGATCCTTTATCGTAGGCGCCACGAACCACCACGTAGTAGTCGATGTACACCTCGCCGTAGGCGTTCGTAATTTTTTGGGTGATGATGTAGCTGCCCGGTTCGGTAGAGGTAAAGGTGTAGGCGCTGCCGCTGTCTGCTTTTTTCACCCCGTCGATGCTCCACTCGTAGGTAAGGCTTTCGGGCTCCTCGAACTTGGAGGTAAACGGAACCGATTCGCCTGGGTTTATGGTGAAGGCGCGCTTTAAGTTTACTGGGTCGTTAACCAAAATGGGGCCGTTAAATTCGCTTTTCGTGCACGATGTCGAAATTAGTAGTGCAGCCAAGCTGATCATCAGGCCTATTCGAAAGTATCTAACCATTATCACTGTTTTTCTTAATCTAAGTTGATAGTCAAAGAGCAAAGATAATCGGTAATGATTAAAAAACGGTAATGAGCGACGGTTTTTCGGATTTTAGCAGCTAAAGAGCTCAAACAATACCCGTGCTATCTTAATAATTTATAAGTCGGCGAAAGAAAATGGACATTAAAAGTTGCAAGTACAGTAAAAAATAAAACTATTACTACCTTTGTCGGCTTATGTGGAAAGATTTGGATGCTTGCAACCACAGGAAAAAATGCTAAAACCTAGTTTTTCTGTCCATCCATACAATCCTTTCTCATTATTGTTTAATCACAAAACAGCTTAATAAGAAATGGGATACTTATTTACCTCGGAGTCTGTATCTGAAGGACATCCAGACAAGGTAGCCGACCAAATTTCCGATGCAATTCTCGATCAGTTTTTGAGCCAAGACTCAAATGCAAAGGTGGCTTGCGAAACGCTTGTTACTACCGGTTTGGTGGTAATTAGTGGTGAGGTGCATGCCGAAGCCTATGTAGACGTGCAGGAAGTTGCCCGCAAGGTGATCAACAAGATTGGCTACAACAAGGCCGAGTACAAGTTCGACGGCGATTCGTGCGGCGTTCTTTCGGCTATTCACGAGCAGTCTCCTGATATTAACCGTGGTGTTAGCCAGGAAGAAAAAGGTGCTGGCGAGCAGGGTGCCGGCGACCAAGGCCTCATGTTTGGCTACGCATGTAGCGAAACCGACGAGTACATGCCCGTATCGCTAATCATCTCCCACCTGTTGCTTCACGAGCTGGCAAAGATTCGTCGCGAGGGTAAGGAAATGACCTACCTCCGTCCCGACTCTAAGTCGCAGGTTACCATCGAGTACAACGACAACAACCAGCCAGTACGCGTTAACACCATCGTAGTTTCTACTCAGCACGACGAGTTTTCTACCGATGTCGAAATGCAGGCTACAATCAAGGCTGACGTTCTAAATATTCTTATTCCACGCGTTAAGGCGCTTCTACCTGAGCGCGTTCAGCAGCTTTTTGCTGGCGATATCATCCTTCACGTAAACCCAACCGGTAACTTTGTTATTGGTGGCCCTCACGGCGATACAGGTCTTACCGGTCGTAAGATTATTGTAGATACCTACGGTGGTAAGGGTGCTCACGGTGGTGGTGCATTCTCGGGAAAAGACTCGTCGAAGGTAGACCGCTCGGCTGCTTACGCTGCCCGCTACATTGCTAAAAACCTTGTTGCTGCAGGTGTTGCCGAAGAGGTTCTTGTACAGGTTGCCTACGCAATTGGCGTTGCCCGTCCGGTGAGCATCTACATTAATACCCACAGCACTTCGAAGGTAGCCTTTACCGATGCGCAAATAAGCGAAAAGGTAGACAAGCTATTCGACCTTCGCCCTGCTAAGATTGTGGAGAAGTTTGGTTTGAAGAACCCCATTTTTGAAGAAACTGCCGCATACGGTCACTTTGGTCGCGACAGCTTTAAAAAAGCGGTACTTGTTGGCCCACTCGGCAATCAGGTAGAGAAGGAAGTTGAATTCTTCACTTGGGAGAAGCTCGACAGCGTTGATACTATCAGAAAAGAGTTCGGTTTATAGTTTATCTCCCTATAACAAGAAGTTAAAGGAAAGAGAAGGAGTTAGACGAAGTTAAACGAATGAGTTTTGAAGTTACAGAATTTAAAGAATAAGGATTACGCCGAATAGCACGTATCCCCCGCTGGCGGGGGCAAGGGGGTGGACACTGTGGGTTATTATTCCATGGTGTACCTTCCTAAGGTTCGGGACTTAGATATAGAAAAAAGGGGAGCCAAACGGTTCCCCTTTTTTATTGATCCCTACGATAAAACTGTGGGGTACAAAAAAGGGCCGAATGAAATCATTCAGCCCTTGTTGAGGTTTCGAGCGGATTCGAACCGCTGTAGACGGTTTTGCAGACCGTTGCCTAGCCACTCGGCCACGAAACCCTAATGCGTGTGCAAAGATAGAAAAAAATCAGAAGTTGCAAGTGTCTCGGCCAACATTTTCGCTAAATGTCCTCAGGCATTCTGGGCAAAGGCAGGTGGCGTACTTTTCTTTCAGCAGCTTAAGGTTTTCGGCCGATAGCTTAAATTCCATACACCAGCAGCTGCCGGTGTGGGTGCTACAGGTAAACGTTGCACCGCAACGGGGGCAGCTGCTACTTTTGGGGGCTTTACTCTCGGGGTTCATATTTATGCTTGATAATGGTAGTGGAGCTAGCTGGGATGCTACCAAAATAGCGGCAGCAGCTTTATTTTTCGATATCAATCCTTCTCTAGTTCCTAAAGAGATCCTGGCGTAACTTCTACTTTATCAGCGTTACGCTTACCTTTTCGATAGCGCCACCCATTGGAGGGTTTATCTTCGAAACCTTAACGGCCACCTTTTGTACGCCTTCGAGCTCCTTGTATATGGCCTCGATAATTCGGCCGCCCACATGTTCGAGCAGGTGCGAACGAATGGCCACCTCGCGCTTTACGATGTTGTAGGCGAGCTGGTAGTTTACCGCATCGTTAATGCTATCGGTTTTGGCGGGTACTCCCGGGTTCATTTCGATGGTTAGGTTAACCATAAACTTGTTGCCCACGATGGCCTCCTCTTCAAAACAACCATGGTAGCCGTAAAACTCCATGTTCTCTATCTCAATTATTCCGTGCATATCCGCTTCTTTTTTTGCAAAGGTAAAAGATTTTAGAGATGAGCTGTGCGTGTTGAGGCATATCTCGTACGGCGTAAGGGATAAGGCATGCGGATGCCATTCTTCTAACTTCGTTTAGCGCCATCTCGCTAACACCCTTCTTTTTTATCCTAATTTACTTCCCCATTGCGCATCGCCCTCCATTTTGTAGGGGTGGTTTTTGCCCAAATGAACGATTTCTGCTCAGAAGTTCAGCGGTAAAGCGTCACTTTGTATATATTTGTAGCTCGTATCGTTGAGAGGCGGTGCGTACTAAAGAGAAAAACTACACGTATGAGCGACAATAAGACGGATGCCACTGGCGCAGAGGAAAGAGCGCTAAACTTCATTGAGGAGATTATCGAAGAGGATATCAAAACGGCTAAGCACGATGGACGGGTGCTAACCCGCTTCCCACCGGAACCTAACGGATACCTGCATATTGGCCATGCCAAATCGATTTGCCTAAACTTTGGTTTGGCGAAACGATACGGCGGACAAACCAACCTGCGCTTCGACGATACCAACCCGGTTAAGGAGGATGTGGAGTACGTTGACTCGATTAAGGAGGATGTGAAATGGCTGGGCTTCGATTGGGCCAACGAGTTTTACGCATCGGACTACTTCGAGCAGCTCTACCTTTGGGCTCAAGATCTTATTAAAAAGGGAAAGGCCTACGTCGACGACCAAACGCAGGAGGAGATTCGACTTGGCCGTGGAACGGTTACCGTTCCGGGTAAGGAGAGCCCATTCCGTAACCGCAGCGTGGAGGAGAACCTCGACCTATTCGAGCGCATGCGCAATGGCGAGTTCGAGAACGGGGCAAAGGTGCTACGTGCCAAGATCGACATGGCGCATCATAACATGTTCTTCCGCGATCCAATTCTTTACCGTATCCTGCATACGCACCACCACCGTACCGGCGACAAGTGGTGCATCTACCCGATGTACGACTGGGCACACGGTCAGTGCGACTCTATCGAAAAAATTACCCACTCCATATGTACGCTCGAGTTCGACGTGCACCGTCCGCTTTACGACTGGTTTGTCGACACGCTCGACATATTCCCATCGAAGCAGTACGAATTTGCCCGCTTGAACCTTACCTATACCGTTATGAGCAAGCGTAAGCTGCTCGAGTTGGTAAAGAACAATTATGTTACAGGTTGGGACGATCCTCGTATTCCAACTATATGTGGAATGCGCCGTCGTGGCTACACCGCCGAGGCTATTCGCAACTTTGCCGACCGCATTGGGGTGGCCAAGCGCGACAACGTTATCGACTTCTCGCTGCTCGAATTCTTCGTTCGCGAAGATCTGAACAAGCGTGCCGAGCGTCGTATGGCGGTACTTAACCCGTTGAAGGTGGTTATCACCAACTATCCCGAAGGGCAGGTAGACGAGCTGGAGTGTATAAACAACCCCGAGGATGCCGAAGCTGGTACCCGTTTGATTCCGTTTACCAAGGAGATTTACATCGAGCGCGACGACTTTATGGAGGATGCTCCTAAGAAGTACTTCCGTTTGGCTCCCGGTAAGGAGGTTCGCCTTCGCTACGCCTACTTTATTAAGGCTACCGATGTGATTAAGGATGACCAGGGCAACATTATAGAGGTGCATGCCACCTACGATCCTGCCTCGCGTGGTGGTAACTCGCCCGACGGACGTAAGGTTCAGGGTACCATTCACTGGGTATCGGCCGAGCATGCCAAGAAGGTGGAGGTTCGTTTGTACGACCGCCTGTTTACCCGTCAGGATATGGACAACCTTACCGACGAGGAGGATTACAAGGATTTCCTAAATCCCGAATCGCTTACCGTAATTGAGGCGCTGGTGGAGCCCGATTTGACCACCAAACAGCCCGGCGATAAGTTCCAGTTCGAGCGTATCGGCTACTTCTGCGTAGATACCGATTCGACGCCCGAAAAGGTGGTGTTTAACCGCACGGTAACCCTCAAGGATTCGTGGGCTAAGATTTCGGCGAAATAGCCTTTCTTAGACTTTAGATGTTAGAAATTAGATTTTAGACCGAACGCTTACGCCGACAGAGTCTCACATCTCATATCTCACATCTCATGTCTCATCTCAGAAAACAAGAAAAGGCGAATCGGTAACGATTCGCCTTTTTTGTTTCGTAAGAGTACGTGTTACCCTACCACTTTTAGCAGGCTGCCGTTCTCCTTGCGCAGCTCCACCTTTCCTTTCATGGTGGTAACTAGCACATCGTGTCCTTCGAATGTAGCGTAAGCGGCGTTGGTGGCCACACTTTTGTGCACCGAGCCGTTTTCTTTCCGTAGCTCAACCTTACCTTGGTCGGTGACGCACAAGATGAGCGATTGATCAGCATTGTACTCGGCGCAGATAATTTCTCCGTGCCCCAAAATACTTACGGTTTGGCCATCCTTCTGGATTTCGGCCTTGCCGTTTTTAAGAACGATTGAATTCATACTCGCTAGTTTTGTCATTAAAACACCTCCCTAAAATAGCTAATATTTGTAAATACTGGGGGAGTTAGGGGAATATTTTTCCGAAAAGCTGCATTATTTACCATAATTGGACTACTTTCGCGCAAACATTGTCCTGTGGTGTAATTGGTAACACGTCTGATTCTGGTTCAGAAGAGTTCAGGTTCGAGACCTGACAGGATAACAACAAATTAGGCAACCTCATTGGGGTTGCCTTTTTTGTTGGTGGAGGTTGCTGCCTGCTAGGGTAGTTTATGACGAGGCACAGCCTCGTCATAAAGAGAAGATATATCACTTACTCAATAAAACATCTAATATCAACCTTATACTCCATAATGCTGCCATTAGTAGAATCTGTGCTTATGAGGTAAACATCGTACGGCCACTTCTTCCGAGTGTAGAAGTCTTTCCAATAGAGGAAAACAAGGGAGTCGACAGGTATTGCTTTTTTTAAATGCTTGGAATCTCGTAATAGTGGTTTAGCCTTCAATATATTTGCTCGTAGCCAGCAATCATTCCCTTTTTCTGATATGTCATAATAGGATTTGCCTCTATTCTCACATTTTCTTACCACAACAGTCTCTGTTGACCTTGTCGACACGTATAGCTTTCTATTTCGATTAGCTGCTAAGAATAATGTTATTAAGACAACCGCTAAAACAACAACAAATATCGGTAATCGATTTTTCATTTTACTTGCAGTTTAATACCTCTGTTCGGCTGGGTTCCAACTGAACAGAGGATGAGATTAGTGAGCAGTAAGCTTTGATTGGTTCGGATGAAGCAAGTCCTCATTCAAACCAAATTTTCAATAATTACGTATTATTCTATTGTAATACTTAACGATACTTTATAGGCAGTAACAGTATGGGATGTAGAGTCTACTTTTAGTAGGTAAACCTTCTTATTCCATTTGCCAAAGTAAAATTCCTTTGTAAATTGTCGCACCAGCTCATCAACCAAAATAGCCTTTCTTACTGGTTTCGAATCGAACGATATCGATTCAGTGTTTAAAATTCTTGCTGTTATCCATGAATCATGCCTTCTTGGTGTAATGTGAAACAATGTTTTGTTGTTTTCATCTAGCATAGTAATCTTAAAATCGTCTGTAGATTTTACCAATACGTACACTGTGCTACGATGGTTGATAACTATAAGTGCTACACCTATAATAACAATTAAAGAAAACACTATAAATGTTCGTTTATACTTCATTTTATTTGCAGTTTAAACCACGGTTATTTCTAAAATAGTTCTCAATATCAATGGAACTTCTAATTTCTATATTTTCTTTTTCAACACCACCCATTACCACCATAATGTAATTTTCGTTAGAGTCCGGTAAACAATTTAAACTAGCAACTTGCCTGTGGAAAGTGGATAAAACGGGTATGTACTCTTGCCTCATCAACTCGTGCTGATCAAAAAATATTTCATTTTTAGTCATTTTAATATAATCAGCGAACATTGTATAAAAATTATTCTTAGAATTTTTATAATAGCGAAACAGATTAGCATGAACAACTTCATGTGCTAATGTTAACGCTACTTCTATCGAACTCCTATTGTTAACATAATCGCTATTCAAGTAGATTTTAATATTGTTAATATCTTTAGCATCAGTTTTAGCATAACATTCCTGACCAGAAGTTTCAGATTTCAACCCTGGCATTGCAATTATCGAAATATTATTAGTAGAAAATGTGTTCGAAAAATTGGCAAGGAAATTTATTATTAATGGATTTTGTTTACCAATTCCTACCGCCATAATTTTATCCCACAAACATGATAATTTGGGATTTTTAGTTATTGAGGTATCTAATTCAACTTTGGGATCTGGTTCTGGTTTTGGGTTGGTTGGGGGAGTAATTGGGCCTCCGCTGTTATGGTTACCATCTCCTCCATAATCGGAGGTACTGCCACCTGAACCATAGGCACCATCTTCAAAAACCAGATCAACGGAGTTCCAGCAGTGCTGGCTGCAGTTTATGTGACTATCATCGCCCCCAGCGCAGGTCATTACGCAGTGCTCCGTTACCTCTGTAGCATACCCTTTTAACTTACCTCTAACCAAGGAATACGTAAAATCCTTGTTCCGTATGCCGAAGAGATCCTGCTCCAATTCCTTAAAAAAGGGCTTTAATTTGTCGTAGTAGGGTTTGCAAGGTTCGTTGCGGGCTACGCTGTAGCGGATCTTCCCATTCTGTACCTCGAATACCCAGATACCCGAGATAAAATTGGCGTCGCAATCTTTAAGTGGTACCAGCATGGAGGTGTTGCTCCCCTGCTTCAGCACAGTGGCCTTGCTCCATAGCGGAATGCCGTACTCTAGGGCAAATGTACGGCGGAAGCAGGCAGTATCACCCTGTTGCTTCAGGTAGGATACCAGATTTTGAATGTTCGGGTTGGTGCCCACGTTTTCGAAGATGTTGTGGGCTTTTTCTTCAACAGGAGCAACCTCCTCCTTCTGACATCCGCTAAGGGTGGCCAGAACTACCCCCCCAGAATCAAAACGTACGTTAATAATTTTTTCATTGAGTTTTTATGTTATTATTACGCACCCAATATAGCTAATTAATTATAATTACTACTTTTCGCATTTGTGCGAACCTGCTATTTTTACAGCAGCTATAAGGCGGCTTGCTAAAAAAGGTACTTACGAGGCAAAGCCTCGTAAGTACTCAAATAATACTAGCGTTACTATTTTGTCGTTAGAAAAGTGCTTAAAAAAGAGACTTCATACACAGGAACCGTGTAGGTATCGATATCAAGCAACGGGACTATATAGACTATAACATCGCTATTTTTACATCCCATATTGCCAAATTCGTCGACGAAACTCATTTTATCGAACTGGGTTAGGTCGTTAAGGTAGTAAACTTTTTTACTTAGGAGAATTTTATTTAAACCTAGAAAATCTTTCTTATTGGTGACAGCAATATACTGTAGT
Source organism: uncultured Acetobacteroides sp. (assembly GCA_964292015.1). Classification (GTDB taxonomy): domain Bacteria; phylum Bacteroidota; class Bacteroidia; order Bacteroidales; family ZOR0009; genus Acetobacteroides. Next base: position 1,484 of record CAXYUU010000045.1, on the reverse strand, counting down.
TTATGAATAGAACTATCAACTCCTACTATTCTAAAAGCGACATTCCCATCGGAAACCATCGTTTTTTTAATGCTCGGGGTTACAAGCGAGTCGTGCTGCAGGTACATACTTCCCCTATACAAAAAGAATATCGGCTCCTTTTGAGCAAACAAAATTATGCTGCAAAAGAATAGAATAAAAAGTATAAGCATCTTCTTCATATTAATAGCGTTTTTTTAATTAAAGAGGATTCTAACACTAGACCTCAAAACAATTTGGTTACCTGCTACTTTATTTAAATCGGCAAACAACCTATTGATCCGGCGCTAGAAAATCACTAACAAACAACACCTCGAATGTAGGCCATTTGCAAACACCCATATCCAGTAAAGGCACCAAATAAACGACGGTATGCTTACGGCTATACTCATAACCTAGTAGCCCTAATTTCTTAATAAAACTTTTTTCATCAAGTAGGGCAAGACTGTTTAAGTAGTAAACCTTCTTACTTAAGAGTATTCTATTTAGAGACATAAACTCTTTTTTGCTAAGAATAGTCGAATACATAAGAGAATGATTTGTACCATTCATGCCCGCTATTTCAAAAATGACATCCCCATTGTTCCAGTTTACCTTTTTTTTAATTCCTGAATTTAGAGTAGTGTCATGTGGAGGGTACATACCGCCCCTGTACAAAAAAAATAGCGTATCCTTTTGCGCAAAGAGCGCAATATTGCAAGAGAAAAATATCAATAGTAAAATTATCTTTTTCATTTTACTTGCAGTTTAGATCCGTAGTTCTCATCCTATTAAAAGCAGCATTAACACATGTAGAGAAATTTGTATCGCCCGCTTTTTTGCATTTATACTCATCCGTTCCTGTTAAACCAGACCATGCCATGTATTCTATTTCAGAATCAGTAAAATCTTGATTGAAATTGCTTTTAGCAATAAATTCTTTTAGCCCATCTTGCATAGTAGAAATATATTTCGCCATGTAATTATGATCACCACCACCTCCGTATAACTTCCAGTTTGATTCAAATTCTGCATCTGGAGACAGACATGGTACACCTAATTTTGAATTAGCATAATTATCAAGCGCTATTTCTGTATAAATATACGCATGTATTGTTTCATGGATTAAAGTTAACGCCATCTCAAGAGTTGTTGCTCGTCCCATATAATCTTTAGAAATTACTACTATTGCATTTTTTGATCCAGTAGTATATACCGTCCATGCCTTATATTTAGATGAGACTGTATCAGAAACCACAAATTTGCAGTCAAACCCATCCTTACCCCAAAAGTTTTTTAGGCTTTTCCCTACTACCGAATTAGCATTATACATGCTAGTGGAAGTTTTCCCCACCAACTTTTGAAAAACGCAGTCGGCTTTGGTGTCTTTAAAAGAAGTGTCGGCGGGATCTACTTCTGGTTTTGGGGCGGCAGGGGGAGGACCTATGCTAGAACCATCCCCCACAACGGATGGCATAAATCCCACA
>CAXYUU010000044.1:0-13749 GCA_964292015.1 uncultured Acetobacteroides sp. | reverse complement strand
GCAAATTTTGGATCATTGCGAATAGCTTCGCCTTCCTCAATAATGTCCATTTCCTCAAGATCTTCTACAAAGGTTACATAGTGAGGCGAACCGGTGTTTATAAAGTAGTAGTCGTCTTTTGCATCAATTTTGGTAACATCAATCATCTTAAGTTTAACGAGCATTTCGTCATCTTCTTCAATGAAAAAGGCTTCGTGTAAGCCGTCGTTGCTGTTAAAGATCATTTTTTCAGGAGAACCCAGTCCTAGGGTTTTGGCAAAAACAGAAATGCATCTGCCACCGTTACCGCACATGGTCGATTCTTTACCGTCAGCATTGAAGTAGCGCATGGAGAAGTCGTATTGCGCATCATTTTCTAGAAGCAGCAACCCGTCTGCACCTACTCCAAAATTCCTATCGCAAAGCATTTCAACAGTATCGATGCTGGGCTTGAATTCACCATTACGATTGTCGATAATAACGAAGTCGTTGCCAGCACCCTGGTATTTTTCAAACTTTAATGTCATTTTGTTACCTTTTTTAATGTTACTAAGTTAATTCTTTGAGCCGATTAAAAGTTCTGTCGCGTCCGATTTATTTGCGTTAATCTGTGTTAGCATTAAATGATATGTATTGAAAGTTATTTGGTCGGATTAGTACCTCCGCATAATAAGTAGAACTGTGATTTGAGGAGGAGAAAGGACGTATAGATCGTAATTTTGTATATTATAAAATATTGGTACTGTAGTTTCGTATTTTGACATTAGGTTACGTTTGGCTAACGGGTTTTTGGTGGAGGTTCTACTTGTTTACAGTAATGATTATTCGAAAGTAGTGAGGAGGAGTAAGTAATTCCGTTAACGTGTAAATGTATTTCAACCTCCTTTTTTTAGTGCAACAATTAAGCATCATTTTATGATTTTGACGAGAATATTGATATTTCGTTAATTCGTAAAGGGGAAGTGAAACATTATAGAGCCATTTTACGTACAACATCGAGTGTAATTGATCAGGAGAAGGGTAATAGAGATGAATTTGTCTCGAAAGGAGCCTCCTTTATCAGCATTAGTTACCATATGAATAGCAAACTTAAGACTTTGGTTAAAACAATGTATTAAAGTCTTAAACAGTTAGGTCGGGGCTACTTATACTGCACAAAAACCGCCAGCCAATAATTTATAAACAATCATAATTAGGTGTTTGCAATTTGCTGAACATGGGCAAGTCGTCACTATAGATGGAGTTTGTTGTATATGGACTGAAGGAGATAATTATAGTATTGACATACTATAATAGTTGTTAGATTAAACTTAAACACAAAGTCAATATTTCATGAGACAGCTAAAAATCACCAAATCGATCACCAACAGAGAGAGTGCATCTCTTGACAAGTACCTACAGGAAATTGGCAAGGAGGAGCTTATTACTGTTGAAGAAGAGGTTGAATTGGCGCAACGAATCAAGAAAGGCGATCAGGTAGCACTCGAAAAGCTTACTCGTGCTAATCTTCGTTTTGTAGTGTCGGTAGCTAAGCAATACCAAAATCAAGGGTTGAGTTTGCCAGACCTTATCAACGAGGGAAACCTTGGATTGATTAAGGCTGCTGAGAAATTCGATGAAACTCGTGGTTTTAAGTTCATTTCTTATGCGGTTTGGTGGATTCGTCAGTCAATCCTTCAGGCTTTAGCAGAACAGTCACGTATCGTTCGTCTTCCACTAAACCAAGTGGGGTCGTTAAATAAGATCAATAAGGCATTTGCTAAGTTTGAGCAAGAAAATGAACGTACTCCATCTCCAGAAGAGTTGGCAGATGCGCTAGATCTTCCAAAAGAAAAAGTGTCAGATACCCTTCGCGTTGCTGGTCGACACGTTTCGGTGGATGCTCCATTTGTAGATGGTGAAGATAATAGCCTCTTGGACGTACTCGTTAATCCAGACTCACCCAATGCCGACCGTAGTCTAATGAACGAGTCGTTGGTTAAGGAAATTGAACGTGCATTGTCTACACTTACCGACAGAGAGCGTGATATTATTCGTCTGTTTTTTGGTATCGGTTGCAGCGAAATGACTCTTGAAGAGATTGGAGAAAAGTTTGGACTTACTCGTGAACGTGTTCGTCAGATAAAGGAAAAGGCTATTCGCCGACTTCGTCACAGCACTCGCAGTAAGCACCTAAAAGGCTTCCTCGGTTAATCATATTTTGGAAAATTCTTGATGCCCGCTATACCAGCGGGCATTTTTCTTTTCTAGTTATCACAAGTTGGAAAAATAAAATGCCCACTCGATAAGAGTGGGCATTTTTATTTAGAGTGAAAAATTTAACTTATTTCTTTCCGCAATCACATTTTTTTGCTTTGTTTTCGATGTCGGTATATTCGATTTCTAAACTTTTGTTGTAGATATCCATAGCTCGTGCGCTCATACCCATACTAGAGAATCCTCCATCGTGAAGAAGGTTTTGCATGGTAACCTTACGGGTAAGATCAGAGAAAAGAGTAATGGTGTAGTCTGCACATTCTTCAGCTGTTGCATTGCCAAGTGGTGACATGCGATCAGAAAAGTCCATTAACCCATCAAATCCCATGATTCCACCTCCTGCTGTTGTCATTGGGGGAGATTGCGATATGGTGTTGATACGCACATGCTTCTCACGACCATATATGTAGCCAAAACTACGAGCAATAGATTCCAATAGTGCCTTTGCATCTGCCATGTCATTGTATCCGTAAAGGGTGCGCTGGGCAGCGATATAGGAGTAGGCTACGATTGATCCCCATTCGTTCATGGCATCATGCTTGCGACAAGCTTGAATTACTTTGTGGAATGAGACTGCTGATATGTCTAATGTTTTTTGAAGATAGTCGTAGTCTAAATCATCGTAAGTTCTACCCTTGCGAACGTTTGGTGACATGCCAATTGAGTGAAGTACAAAGTCTAACTTGCCACCTAAAATTCCCATTGATTCAGAAATGACCCTTTCAAGATCTTTAACGCTAGTAGCATCGGCTGGAATAATAGTAGAGCCTGTTTTCTCTGCTAATTCGTCAAGTTCGCCAAGTCGGAGAGCTACAGGAGTGTTGGTCAAAACAAATGTTGCGCCTTCTTCATGTGCTCTTTCTGCAACTTTCCATGCAATTGATTTCTCATTCAGTGCTCCGAATATGATTCCTCTTTTGCCTTTTAACAGGTTGTATGACATTGATTCTTAATTTGGTTAAACAAATATAGGTATAAATGATGATCGAATACGATCGGCATTTACTAACTTAGATTAAATGGGATTTGTCTGTCTATAAACCTAAATAGAGGAAATATGTTCATATGGATTTGATGATGCATCTACATTCTTTATGTGGATGATTCTAAAATAGAGCGTATGTTGCTTTAATCAGAAGGGGTGTTCCTGTTTTTTTTTGATTAGTTTTTTAACAACGCCTTAGCGTTTTTGATAGCTGCTTCAGTAATATCTTTGCCGCTTAGCATCTTCGCAATTTCTGTAATGCGTTCTTGTTGTGTCAGCAACTTTATTTGGGTAGTTGTGGCCACATCGTCACTCTCTTTGTAAACGAAAAAGTGATAATCGCCTTTACTTGCAATTTGTGGAAGGTGAGTTATGTTTATAACTTGTATGTTTTGAGAAACATCCTTGATAATTGAACCCATTTTATCTGCCACCTCACCAGATACACCGGAGTCAATTTCGTCGAAAATTATCGTAGGTAGATTACCGTTTTTTGCAAGCAGCGTTTTTATGCTGAGCATTAAACGTGACATTTCGCCACCAGATGCCACTTTGGTGACATTTTGTAGAGACAGCTGCTTGTTTGCTGAAAATAGGAATTCAATTTTGTCGTACCCAGTGTTCGAAAGTTCTGTTTCGTTTATGTCAATTCGAATTTTGGCATGTGGCATTCCTAAATCGCCGAGCTGTTCTTCTATGTAAGCTTGTATTTGTTCAGTTACCTTTTTTCGATTGTCTGACAGTTTAGTGGCAAGTGAATTTGCTTTAGAATGCAGTTTGTTGGTTTGTGTTCGTTGCTTTTCAATTTGATCGTCGAAGTTGGCAATCTGTAGCATCTTTGTTTCTAGTTCATCTCGAAGCGTAATTAGTTCTGCAACAGACGATACCCGATGCTTTTGTTGTAAGGTGTAAAACGAGTCAAGGCGTTCTTTTACTAGCTGTAACCGTGCAGGATTTACCTCTACTTTTTCATTGAGGGATTCAATTTCGTTTCCGATGTCTTTAATCTCAATGGTTATGCTATCAAACCGTTCGAGGATGGATTCCGATTTTTGAAATACATCTTTAATTCGTTTGAGCGATAACTGGCAGTTCTTTAAGGTGTGAAGAACTGCTATGTCCGATTCGGAAATAGCATTGCAGCAATACTGTAACTCAGTCTTAATGGATTCGGCATTAGAAAGTTCCTTCTCCTCTTCTTCTAACATTTCTTGTTCTCCATCCTGTAATTTTGCATCAACAAGTTGTTGCAACTGAAACGTGAAGTAGTCAAAGTCGGTAGAGGACTTTTTTTGATTATCAATTAAGTCAAGAAGCTTTTGCTCTTCTTTTTTATAAGAGTTAAATGTTTGTTGGTAGTCTAATAGGATAGTATTGTTGCCTGCAACAACATCCAGAACATTTAAGTGGAACTGATGGTTGGAGAGGAGAAGCGTTTCGTGCTGTGAGTGGATGTCTATTATACTTACCCCTAAATCCTTAAGTGCGTTAAGGTTTACGGGGGTGTCATTGATGTAAGCTCGTGATTTGCCACTTGGGGTGATTAGCCTTCGAACAACTGCTTGCTTGTCGTATTCGATGTCATTATCTTCAAAAAATTGAGACAGGTTCATCTTTTCAATATTGAAGACACCTTCGATGATACAATTCTTTTCTGGATTTTTAAGCGTAGACGTATCTGCTCGCTGGCCTAAAATGAGCCCGAGTGCACCAAGTAGAATTGATTTACCAGCGCCAGTTTCTCCGGTAATAATGTTTAATCCCTGCTTAAACTCGATATCGAGTTTGTCAATAAGGGCATAGTTTTCTACAGATAGCGATTGGAGCATGACTGTGTTTAGTTAGTCTTTTTTTCTTCTGTGATTTTCTTGTACTTAGGCTCGTTGGCTTGGTCTATCTCCGACAGTATTTGATATACACGCTGCTTTTCTGAAGCGTAAGCTTCTGAATAGATATTTACAATTTCGTCTGATTTTGCGTCGAAAAATATCTTAAGAAGAAAGAGGTAAGGGTCTGGTTTGTCGCGATATACTTTTTGAATGCTTAATAGGCTATTGGTAACCTCATCGCGACCTTCACTGACTTTTGAACTCATTTGATCTAGTCCAAGTCGATGGTAGGTGTATATCGTATTTCTGACAGGAGAGTATTTGGGATTTATTAAATTTTCCACTAGCCAGTAGCGATTCTTTCGTGATGATTCGTACGATTTCCAGCCCTTTTCGGGTGCTGTTTGAGCATTGCTTACGATCTTTTCCGCTTTTTTAAAGAACTCAGTACCACCTTTAGGTGTGAACGAGTCGTAATCGAGCCCAATAACAATGTAAGCGTAGTATGCAAGAAGCGATGTTAGCGAAGATCCGTACGAGTTTTCATTAAACTCAAGCTTGTTGAACTCTTGGTAGGAAAACTGTATGTCGTTGTCGTTAAAGTTAAATAGCACGGTGGTGTAGGATGATCCAAAAACTGGACGACGGGCTTGTACCTGAAGCGTTCCCTTGTATTCGTTTGGGCCTACCTGCTCGTTGATATTAATAAGAAAATTGCATTCGATTCGCTCGTCTGCCGAATATACGTTGTTGCTCCATGAACGGTTGTTCATGAACTCGTAGAGGTCGGTTTGTAGTGTTTGGAATACTTGTCGGTATGTCCCTTGTATTTGGGACGCATTAACTGAAATGTTGCATCTCAAGTCTTGAGCGTTCGCAAATTTACCTACAAGAAGAATGAGTAAAAGCAGCAACCTTTTCATTATTATACTTTCATGTTAAAAGAAGCGTATCAGCTGATTGACGATATCTCGGGATACTTCTGCCTTCGATTTCAAATCGTAATGCTCCACTTTCTCGTTCTTAAATATAATTGAAATTTTATTTGTATCGTGATTAAATCCAGCCCCCTTGTTCCGTAAGGAGTTTAAAACAATGAAGTCAAGGTTCTTGCTTTTTAATTTCTTTATGGAGTTCTGCTCTTCTTCGTTAGTTTCTAGGGCAAATCCAACAAGTATCTGGGAGGATGTTTTTATTTTTCCAAGTTCAGCTGCAATATCCTTATTTGGAGTGAGGCTGATGGTTAAATCATCGCCTTTGCGCTTGATTTTTTCGTCAGAGTAGCTGTCAGGGCGATAGTCGGCTACAGCGGCACACATAATGGCTCCATTAGTAATCGGGAATACCTTTACGGATTCGTCGTACATTTGGCTGGCACTAACTACGTTTACCTTGGTGATGTTCGGGTGGTTTACAGCTAGACTAGTTGGCCCACTAACAAGGGTAACATTTGCTCCCCGGGTTGCCAACTCCTCAGCAAGGGCATATCCCATTTTACCCGACGACCAGTTTCCTATAAATCGAACAGGATCTATCGCTTCGTAGGTAGGGCCTGCTGTAACTAGGAAATGTTTTCCGCTAAGTTCTGCTGGGCGAAAAAAAAAATCTTCAAGAAACGTTACAATTGCTTCCGGTTCTTCCATTCTACCTTTGCCTACCAATCCGCTGGCTAGTTCGCCAGATGCGGGCTCTATAATCGTATTGCCGTACGATTTTAGGGTTTCGAGATTTTTCAGGTTTGAAGGGTGTGCGTACATGTCGAGGTCCATTGCTGGTGCAATGCAAACGGGACACTTCGCCGAAAGATAGGTTGTTAAGAGAAGGTTGTCGGCAATACCATTTGCCATTTTGCCAATAGTATTGGCAGATGCTGGGGCTATAAGGTAGAGGTCGGCCCACATTCCTAGGTCTACGTGGCTATTCCAATCGCCATTCTCGGGATTGTAAAAATCGACCAGAATAGGACTTTTCGCTAGGGTTGCAATGGTGAGTGGGGTAATGAACTGCTTACCCATAGGGGTCATTATTACCTTTACCTCAGCACCGGCTTTAACTAGTAATCTAATAAGTATAGCAGCTTTGTAGGCTGCTATACTGCCGGTTATCCCGATAATTATGTGCTTGTCTTTAAGAACTGAAGACATTGTAGTGCTTATTGTTTAACTTCTTCTCCTGTATGACGCGAGTAAACTTTACCATCAAGAAACTCTTGAATGGCAATTAAACCTGCTTTTGGAAGTTTTTCGTAGTATCTAGAAATTTCGATTTGCTCACGGTTTTCGAAAACTTCTTCGAGGTTATCGGTAACAGTGGCAAATTCTTCGAGCTTGCGGCTTAACTCTTGCTTTATCTCAACTGAGATTTGGTTAGCGCGTCTCGAAATGATAACTACTGATTCGTAAAGGTTGCCTGTCGAGGCGTCAATCTTTTGCGAATCACGAGTGATTGTAGTGCTGGCTGCTCCTGCTTTTTTGTAGTCCATATGGAATTTACAACTTAAGTTTAGTTCTTTACGATTTTTGTTGCTATTGCGAGCATGTTGTCAACCTCTTTCTTATACTTGGTTTCGGGATATTCCGCGATTAAAGTATAGTAGTTGTCAACCATTTCCTGAAAGCGTTCCCTTTTTTTATCGGGAATACTATTGTTCGCATATTCGAACGACGCCTTTACAATCATGTAAAGCTGCTCTTCGTGATGCTTTGAATCGGGGTATTCGTTTATGGCTTTCTTTAAAGCAACAACTGCTGCCCTATAATTTTCGCCTCCCATGTCGAAGTAAAGCTTCGAGCTAAGGTACGACTTCTCCATTAATTTCCCCCTCATTTCCTTAATGATTTTCTTCGCCTCGTCCATTTTAGGACTCTTGGGATACTTGAAGGTGAACTCCTGCATCTGTACTATCGTATTTGCAGTAGATGTTTGGTCGAGTTCTATGCGTGGCGACTGCTTGTAGAAGCTGAATGCGTATAGAAATTCGGACTCCTCGGTGAATACACTTCTTGGAAACTTGTTTCTAAAACTCTCGAAAAGTGTAGCCGCTGATTCGTAATCCTCCATTCCAAAGAAGCACTTTGCCATGAAATAGTTAACCGAGTCGTCGCGAACGGTGCCTTGGTAAACGGTTGTTATCTGTTCGAGAAGCTGCGATGCTCGGTAGAAGTCTTTCTTGTTCATGTACTCAATTGACTTCTTATACTTGAGTTCGTAGTCGTTGCTTTTGAGTATTTTGTCGAATCCGCAACAGCTGCTAAAAAGCACTGCAATTACCGATACTATAAAAATGACGCCGTACTTTCTATTCATGGTTATTGTAAAATAATTGGCAAAATTAGTTTTTTTCGATTAACTGTGAAACTTTTTGTCATAACAAAAGCTCTTAGCCGAACTTATGGGGCATTAATATTCTGTTGCAACAAAAAAATGCATAGTTTTGCATACCTAAATAACGCAAATTCGCATAAAGTTATTGTAGAACTTAAAATATATTAATCGTGGACATATTTGAAAGAATTAGAAAAAACCGCGGGCCTCTTGGAAAGTACGAGAAGGAGGGTCATGGTTACTATGCTTTTCCTAAACTAGAAGGAGAGCTTGGACCACATATGATTTTTCGTGGTAAACCTGTTCTTAACTGGAGTTTAAATAACTACATCGGTTTGGCCAACCATCCGGAAGTACGTAAGGCCGACGCCGATGCTGCTGCCGATTACGGAATGGCCTACCCAATGGGTGCTCGCATGATGTCGGGGCAAACGACCAAGCACGAAGAGCTGGAGCAGCGCTTAGCTCAGTTCGAGAAGAAGGAGGACGCCTACCTGTTAAACTTCGGTTACCAGGGGATGATTTCGCTTATTGACTGTATTACCAGCCGTAACGATGTGGTGGTGTACGACTCCGAGGCACATGCCTGTATTATCGATGGTCTTCGTCTGTCGCCTGCAAAGCGGTTTGTTTTTGCTCACAACGACATGGATAGCCTCGAAAAGCAGCTGGTTCATGCAACTAGCTATGCTGCAAAAACGGGTGGTGGCATTCTTGTTATTACCGAAGGGGTTTTTGGTATGGCAGGAGACCTTGGCTACATTCCTGGTATTGTTGAAAAGAGAAATCGCTTCGAATTCCGTCTGCTTGTTGACGATGCTCACGGCTTTGGCACAATGGGTAAGACTGGTGCAGGTATTGGCGAGCATTTCAACGTTCAAGATGATATCGATCTATACTTCTCCACCTTCGCTAAGTCGATGGCGGGTATTGGTGGGTTTGTTGCCGGCAATGCCGATATTGTAAACTATCTACGATACAATCTCCGTTCGCAAATCTTCGCTAAATCGTTGCCAATGCCGATGGTGTTTGGTGCTTTAAAGCGTCTCGATTTGCTTCAAACTCGTCCAGAACTAAAGGATAACCTTTGGGATATTGTTGGCGAGTTACAGACAAGCCTAAAGAATGAAGGGTTTGATATTGGTGTTACCCAATCGCCAGTTACCCCAGTTTACATGCACGGTGAAGTGCCAGAGGCAACCAACCTTGTTCTCGACCTTCGTGAGAACTATGGAATTTTCTGCTCAATTGTAGTTTATCCGGTTATTCCAAAGGGGCAAATTTTGCTACGTCTTATTCCAACGGCGGTTCATACCCACGAGGATGTAAAGCGTACCACTAACGCTTTTGCCATGTGCCGCGACAAGCTTACTGCCGGCAAGTATGTTGGTGAAATGGTGGTTCAACCAAGCTAAGAGTTACTGCTAAATACATATACAACGAAGGGCTGCCAACTGGCAGCCCTTCGTTGTATACTATCGTCTGTTGGGAACTTTCATCGAGTTTTCTCTGCGGCGTTGTGCCTCTCTGGAGAGCTCACTCCCGTTTACGGCCTGGTTGATTACCCCACCGAGTACCGCCGAAATGGCAATAGCGCCCAGTATTTCATTCTTCTTAGCCTCTTTACGGTCGTTGGCCAAGGTTAGGTTTATGGAGTTTATGGCGTTGTCGGTGCTGGTGCTTTTAAGTAGTAGCGGGTTTGCTGTGGTAGGTAGATGCCTGTCGGAAAGCTTGATGTTTATGGGCATCGGATTGTAGAAGGGCAAAAGGTAGAGCGGTGGGGTGAACTTTACGGGTAGCGATAGCTTACTACTAGGAGAGGCGATTTTGACCTCCGATGTTTTTACCGAATCGGGTTTTTGTGCCTCTACAATGGTGGCTACGGTACAAAGTAATAGTAGGATAGCTGTTCTTAGGTGAATGCGGAATGTTTTCATAAGGCAAGCCAGGTTAAATTTCTCGTTAAATGTATCGATTTATTAGCTGTTTTGTATAGCCTAAACGGACGAGAAGCCGGGTTTATTGCATAAAAAAAGCCCCATACCAAAAGGTGTGGGGCTTTCTATTTAAATATGGTTACTTCTTTTTCTTTGCTTTCTTAAACTCCTTCTGCTTTTTCAGAAAGGCTAGCTGAACGTCGACCTGCTTTTGAAGGCTTTGTATCGTTTTGCTAAGGTCGGTCATTCGTTTCTTTTGGTCGTCGGTTTCGAAGGTGAGCTTCATTAAATCCTGCCTGGCAGCAGCTAGGGTTGCTCCACAGCTGTCGATTTGGGTTTTGAGATTCAGCGCTGAAATCTTTTTTGCCCTGAAGTTTTTTTTTACCGCTACAAACTTGTTGTAGTCCTCGATGATGATATTTACCCGGTCGACCACCGAGTTAAAGGCGTTTACCTTTCGGTTTTCGAGGGCGTACTTCTCCCTCTTTTTTAGGACGATGATGTTCTGCCTGGCAATGTCGAGCATCATGTTGGAGCAGGAGTTGCTATTTTCGGCCCACTCCAAGCGGCGGCAGAGGCTTTCGAGCTGCTCCGATTTAAAGAGCTTCGAGCTGGCCTTTATGGTATCGTTGTAGCTAAAGTACACCTTCCCTTTTGTCCCAACCTCCTCCTTGTAGAAGGCCTCGGCCTTAATTGGGTAGTCCATTAGCTGCCACGTAGGGTCGAACGGCATGTGGGTTTTCAGAAAGGTTGCAGGATCAACCATAAAGTACCTGTCGTTTACCCCTTTCGAGAATTTGCCCTTGCTTAACGATCCAGCACCCCACATGGGGTCGAAGAGCTTCCACTGACCGTTGCTTAGCTGTACGGCATTCCAGGCATGGCCATCCTCATCGATCTCCTTGTTGAGCATGGTGTAGCCCACCACCGTGTAGGCTTGGAATCCCATCTTGATGCAGAGCTTGGTAAACAGCTCGGCGTAACCCGAGCAAACCGCCTTCTTACGCTTTATAATGACGTTGGCTAGCGAATCGTCGTCGTACGATGAGGTTAAGTCGATGTCACCCCCCTTTTCGAAGCCGATATTCTTTGCCATCCACATGTAGGCCACCCGAAGGTATTCTTCCTCGGTGGTTACGTTCGATTTGATGTAGTCCGTCATCAGCTTGCACGATTTGGTTGCGCTGCTGGGCATCTTTGCGGCCAGCTTGTCGGCCTTGTCGTAGCTGGCTGCATGGGAGGTGGCGGTAGTTACCGTAGCCACCAGTAGTAGAAGTATTCGAAGCTTATTCACCTGTAGCGTTGTATTTATGGGTGTAGGATGATCTTTTAGCATGCTCAGCGGCCTTGTCGGAGGTGTTAAACCTCCTGATTGCCTATGGGATCAACCTGTTTTTTATTTTGGTCTGCAAGAATACGAAAAAGAATTTTTGGGCTTCTCTTTCTCCATTTTATTTAGCTGTTTAATGAGTGTGTGCATGATGGTGCCGCCCGTACAAGCCTACAGGTGAATTACGTGTAGGCAGCGGGCGGGGCGTCGGGATTTTTTGTTGCCAATACGAAGGAAAAACTCCTTTTTACCTGAATCCGAATGGGGTAGGTGCAAAAGTTGACTTGAAACCTCGAAAATTAAATTTGGAGGCCAAAAAGTCGACTTGCAAGTTCGAAAACAAAATATTATGGAGAAAAAGTCGACTTGCAGGCTTTAAAATAAAAAATTAGTGCAAACAAGTCGATTTGCAAGCTCGAAAACAAAAATTTGGGGGCGAAAAGTCGACTTGCAAGCTCGAAAGCTAAATCTATTGGCAAACAAGTCAACTTGGAATCTTGAAAATTCAGGATCTACTCAGCACTATTGCTTTGTGATTCTTTGTGTCTTTTGTGGTATAGCTATTCCACAAAAGACACAAAGTAGTCACAAAAGACACAAAGCATACGACAGTTAAATAAGAATTATGCTTCTTGGCTCTGCTGATTTTCTGTTAGTGCGATAGGTAGCACTGCGGTACCGAGTAGCTACACATTCCGTAAGAGTCACGAAAGTAGACATGGATGGTGTCTTCGCCGAACCGGGTGGGAGTTTACCTGAAATTTGTATCCCTCTCTACTATTTTTTGATTTAGAGGGGGGGGCTTTGCCAAGTAGGATTGCTAATGTGGATGCGGGTATGCTCCAACTCCTGTTTTTTTACCCCAGTAAAACAGGCTACCTTTGCCGGCAACTATGGCAAAGCAGAAAACATACAGTACGATAGTGGTAGGTGGCGGGCCGGCAGGTATGTTTGCCGCAGCGAACCTTCCTGTAGGATCGACCCTGATACTCGAAAAGAAGGAAAGCCTGGGCAAGAAGCTGCTCATTGCAGGTACGGGGCGTTGTAACATCACCCACGAGGGCGATATCGCCGACTTTACCTCGCGATACGGCGATGCCGGTCGCTTTATGAAAAAGGCGCTACGCGAGTTTACCAATTCGGACATGGTCCAGTTTTTTACCAGTAGGGGGTTGTCCACCATAGTCGACAAGAACGGCAAGGTGTTTCCATCTACCGAACGTTCGCGCGACGTGCTGGCGGTATTGCTGCGCGAGTGCGAAAGCCGCAAGGTGGAGATTGCCTACAACGAGGCAGTCGCTAGCGTTGCATGGAACGACGGACAGTTTACCGTTACTACAGCTCAAGGAGAATATTTGTGTCAGCACCTTATAGTGGCCACCGGCGGTTGCTCGTACCCTACCACCGGATCTACCGGCGATGGGCATGGCATTGCAGCGAGCTTGGGGCATACGATTATCGCTCCAAAGCCGGCGTTAACGCCCATCTTTATAAAGAACTTTTCGATGGACGAGCTCGCAGGGGTGTCGATGGTGAATGTGCCCATCTACATCTACCGCGATGGAAAGAAGGTAAACGAGCACTCGGGCGATATCGGGTTTACCCATAAAGGGATCAGCGGACCGGGGATTATCGACTTCTCGCGCTACATGCACGAGGGCGATACGGTTAAGGTGAACTTTACGGGTACCAGTGCCGAAGATTTTAGGAAGCTGTTCGTCGATTCGACGGCGAGCAAGGGAAGTACAACGGTACAGATTTTTTTACGCGATTTCGATTTGCCCAAAAGCCTGATGCGGATCATTCTGCAGGAGGCCGAGGTGGAGCCGTCGTGCTGCCTCTCCAACATTACCGCCAAGAAGCGTGCCCTGCTGGTAACCTCGTTTTGCGAGTACCCGTTTACCATCGAGCGCCTGGGCGGTTTTAAGGTGGCGATGGCCACCGCCGGAGGTGTCGATCTGAAGGAGGTGTCGCCGAAAACCATGGAGTCGAAAATACGCAAGGGCCTCTACTTTGCCGGCGAGGTACTCGATATCGACGGCGATACCGGAGGCTACAACATACAGGCGGCCTTCTCTACCGGCTACCTAGCGGCAAAAGCGGTAAGCG
>CAXYUU010000043.1:0-13756 GCA_964292015.1 uncultured Acetobacteroides sp. | reverse complement strand
AGTATAAAAAAAAGATTTTTGGTGGTGGAATCTGCAGATGTCTCTTTTTTCGATCCGCAAGAAGGATGGTCCTGATCGCTTACGTAAAAAATCGTCAGGAGAAGCAGGTCCACCCCCCTGGTTGGCAGTTTAAAAACATGCTTAGTACCGGTCTACCAGCCAGAATTTTCGGGTTTTAAATAGGGAGTACACGAGGATTTATGTTGACTTTACGAAAATGGTATTTCTCAATAACCGACACTCACCAACCACCCCACCCTACGGATGCCTAGCAGCACCCCACTACCACTGGGTACTCAGAATTACAACGAGGATAAGTGTAAACCTGCCACTAGCGGCATCGCGACCTGCTATACCTCCACAAAGAATTGAGTTATCCCGGCAGCCGACTGAAAGCCTATTCGCCCGCCATGAGCGCGAACAATCTGCTGCGAATGGCTCAGCCCAATACCCGACCCACTTGCCTTGGTGGTGAAGAAGGGAACGAAAATTTCCTCGTAGAGCTCCGTGGGAATACCAGGTCCACTATCCTCAACAACCAACTTCACGTGCCCCTCTGTAACCGAACTATACACGTGCACCTTGCCCACACCATCGCCAATAGCCTCGACCCCATTCTTAACCAGGTTGAGCATCACCTGTACCAGCATGGACTCATCGCCTTTAAAGGTATTGGGCTCTGTAGGAATTTCGACCACCACCTCAATGCGGGGGGTACGGAAGGGCGATACCAAAATGCTTATGCGTTCGAGAAAATCGCCGACCCTTATGGTACGCAGCTGCAGCTCGGGCAGCTTGGTAAGCATGCGGTACGAATTTACGAATTCGACCAGCGAACGGCTTCGCTCCTCGATAACATCAAGACCGCGAAGCGTCGAGTCGACCAGCTGGACATTGGGTAGCGCGCCTTGGGCTCCATGCTGCTGCCACTGCGAGAGCAGCGATTGGGAGAGCGAGGTTACCGGCGTAAGCGAGTTCATGATCTCGTGGTTAAGCACCCTAATAATCTTCACCCAGGCATCGATTTCCTTGCGTTCCAACTCGCCACGAATATCCTGAAGGGTAAGAAGGATGTAGCGCTGGCCCTTTAGCTCAATGGCTGTACTTTGTACCACCACCTGCACCGCTCCATCGGCATGGGGCATGGCAATAAGCCGCTTTCCATTAGCCGGGATAGCGCGAAGCTGGCCCACCAACCCGTCTGACATCCTATCGAGCTGGTTGAGATGGGTAAAAACCTTCAGCCGAAGTAGCCTCAACGCAGCAGCATTAACCTCCTTTACAAAACCTTCGCGACTGTACACCAACACACCAACATCTACCTGCGAGAGGATGTGCCCGAAGTACTTTTCCTGAAGCTGGCTATCGACCTTTACCTTTTGCAAATGCTGATTTAGCCGGTTCAACGCCTTATATAGATGTTCGAGAGTGCCGTTTCCAACCTTCGACGGAAAGATAAGCGAGGTGTCATTATTCTCGACTCCCCTAACGGAGAAGATCACCTCCCCCGTAATCATCCCTATAAACCGAAAGAGCCGAATGGTAGACCAGCAAAGCACCAGCAGGCAGCCACCCGAAATCCACATCGGTAAATGCCATCCAACACATCCACCCAAGGCTACCCCGGCTAGCACAACCGTACCAACCCGTAGCGCACAGGAGAGGTTATAGCGACTATAAACCATACTTCCTAATTTTGTTGTAAAGCGTTTGACGGGTAATGCCCAACTCGGAGGCAACCGCGGTAAGATTACCACTGCACCGACCTATAGACTGGCTAATGAGCTGCATCTCCATCTCCTCGATGGTGCCAGACAGCAACGAAGAGGGGAGCGACACTGGAGCGTGCAGCTGGAAATCGGCAGCGGCAAGGGTATCGCTACTGCATAGTATCACCGCCTTTTCGATGGCGTGCTGGAGCTCGCGAATATTTCCAGGCCAGGAGTAGCTCGACAGCTGCTCTAGCGTATCGTTGGAAATGGCCAACCCCACACGTCCATACTTAGCGGAGTAGTGCTGCAAAAAGTGCTGAGCCAGCAGCGGAATATCCTCCCGACGATCGCGCAGCGGAGGCACCTCGATGTGTATGGTGTTAATACGGTAGAGCAGGTCTTCGCGAAAAGTTCCCTCGCCCACCATTCGCCCCAGGTTACCGTTGGTGGCACAAATCAGGCGAACATCAACAGGAATAGGTTGGTTGTCGCCAACCCGGACAATTAGACGACTTTGCAGTACCGACAGCAACTTAGCCTGCATGGGCAGCGACAGGTTGCCGATTTCGTCGAGGAAGAGCGACGAACCAGAGGCTGCCTCCATCTTCCCTACCCTATCGGCATGAGCATCGGTAAAAGCACCCTTACGATGGCCGAAGAGCTCGCTCTCGAAGAGTGTTTCGGGGATGGCCCCCATATCAACGGCAACCATTGGATGCGACATTCGACCCGACAGGCGGAGGATTTCGCAAGCCACCACCTCCTTCCCGGTTCCATTCTCGCCCGTTATAAGCACGTTGGCATCGGTAGCCGCCACCCGGCCAACCAGATTGAGCATCCTCATAAATGAGGGCGACTGACCAACCAGCAACGGCACGGCTCCCTGCTGCACCTTTTGCTGCTTAGCCTTCTGCTTCGAACGGCTTAGCTTCACAGCCGAGGCTAGCACCGCCACAAGCTTATCGTTATCCCAAGGCTTAATCACAAAGTCGATAGCGCCCTGTCGAATGGCCTTTACGGCCAGCTCCACATCGCCATAGGCGGTCATCATTACCACCGATACGGCAGGCGACACCTTTAGTATTTCGGAGAGCCAGAATAGCCCCTCGTTACCGGAGTTTATTCCCGCCTTGAAGTTCATATCCAGCAGCACCACATCAACCACCTGCTCGCGCAGGGCGGTATGCAGTCCCGCAGGATTCGATAGCGTTGCTACCTTTTTGAAGTAAGGTTTAAGAAGTACAGAAAGCGCCGTTAGCACGCTCCTGCAATCGTCAACAACCAGTATAGTTTCAGCGTTCACCATCTACAATATCAAATTGGTCACTAATCTAGCAAATAATACGCTCAAACCGCCCTCTGATGAGGCGGCATAAAGCTTTCCGCAATATATCACCCAATACCTCAGAGCCGAAGTAGGCGAACATACCTTGCAGAAAACCCTTTACACAACCTCATCGGAAGACGGTTAGCGGCTAACCAGCACGCCAGCCTCAACGGGCAGCTACTCCTTTCGGAGAACGCTTACCGGATTAACCATAGCCGTTCTAAAAGTTTGCGCGGCCACAATTACAAGAGCCAAAAGTAGGGTGATAACAATAGCAACGACAAACATCCACCACTCCATGTCGATACGAATGGCAAATGCTGCGAGCCAACGATGCATGGCGTAGTAGGCAAGTGCAAGGCCCAACGGAATGGCCGGCAGAATACGAACCAGCACGTAGCGACTCATAGACCACACTGTTGATAGTATTGTTGCACCAAGCACCTTTCGAACGGCCATCTCGCGTTCCTTTTGTCGTGCTACAAATCGGCTAAGTGCCACAAGTCCCATAAGCGATAGGAGAATTGCCAGAATTCCGCCCGAGGCAATGATGTTGAAGATGCTCCTGTCGCTGCTGTAGAAATCGGACACCCAATCGTCCCCAGGATAAATAGTGAGAGGCGCTGCAGGAAAATTACGTTCGAGCACGCTCTTCACATAGGTCGTAGCCTCATCCATTCTCATTGGATTTACACGTATTGAGAGGTAGTAAAAAGTCCCCCATCCGGTATCGTACATATCTACACTTCCCTCATACCGCGCCGATCCCCAACGAATGTCGGCCACAACACCCACAACCAGCATCGGTTTTCCGTTAAACAGCAAGGTGGTTCCTACCGGATTTTTAAGCTGCAAATCCTTTACGGCCTTTTGCGAAAGCAAAATGGAGGTACTGTCGCTCGCAACGTTACCCGTAAACCCTCGTCCATCGACTATACGTATTTTATAGGTGTCAAAGAAGTTGGCATCACAACGTCGCTCACCTATAGTACGGCCTAGGCTTTCGCCCTGCTTCTGAATATCCTGACCGCTGGTACCTGCAAAGGGGTAGTGATCGGAGGCGCTAGCCGAAATGACCAACGGATTCTTCTTTAAATCGTCGATAACCATGGCCATGCGAGCCTGATTTACACTTTCGGGCATGGTTACCGTTAGCACCCCATCTACGCTATATCCGAGAGGCAAGCTCTTAATGTAGCGCATCTGCGCAGCCACCACCGTTATGGAGATGAGACAAAAAACTACCGCCGTAAACTGCAGCACCACCGAGCTAATGGTAAGCCAATGCCTCCGCTTAACGGAGTTACGTTGCAGCTCCGTGGGGCTGTACTTCGAAAGGTAGACGGCAGGATAAAGCGAGGAAACCACCACGGTAAAGATATAAATTGCCGCAATCCAAGGGTAGAAGGTGGCGTTGAGCAGAAATTTCTTGGGAAGGTTAACATCGAAAAACGAGGAGGCATAGTCGCCCAACAGGTAAAGGAGGCAAAACCCGAGAACAAATGCCAAGGTGGTAACCAACAACGACTCCAGCAACAGCATTCGCATGATTGTCCGACGATCGGCTCCATTTGCCTTTCGGATGCTGATCTCCCTTGCGCGATGTTGGCCCTTAATGATGCTCAAATTAATGAAGTTGCTAATGGCAATACCCAGAAGAAACGCCACCACCACGATAAGGAATACCAGGTTTACGCTATCCACCTTCTTCACCAAGTCGTAGTTGGCGCGGGTGCTATAGTGAACCGCTGCAAAAGGCTCCATAATACTGGAGAAGGTTGCCTTCATATCGGCAAATCGGCTGGTGAGCAGCTTCGCATATACGTCGTTGCACTTCTTTGACGCAGCCGCAAAATCGACTCCCTGCTTAAATAGAACGTAGGTAGGCAACTCCAATCCGCCCATTTGTTCGATCAGCGATGGGCGCATTCCCATTAACACCTTATACCGAAACATGGTGTTTAGAGGTTGATCCTCGACTACGGCGGTCACCATGCAGGGTTCCTTATCGATCACCAGCGATTTTCCTACCGGATCGCCATCGCCAAAGAGGCGCTGCGCTTCGGATCGAACCAGAATAATGGTATTGGGAGAAAGCGACCTGCCGCCGAGCTTACCATACACCAGCTTGGCATCGAAAATGGAGAGGAAGGTGGAGTCGACCATAAAGGTTTTGCCTAGGGCAACCATCTCGCCCCCTGTTTTGGTAGCCACCGGCTTGCCCAAATTGTAGAGCTGGGCTACCTGCTCCACCTCGGGAATGCTCTCGAGCTTCTGCTTTAACGATCGTAGGCAGATCGAATGAAAGCCGGGATCGGAGCCCTCGTCGGTCCATACCGAAATGGGACGGTAAATACGATCTATCTTGGAGTGGTGGCTGTCGTACGAAAACTCGAACACCAAATGGGTGAGCAGAAATATGGCCGCCGCAAGGCCAATCGCTAAGCCTAAAATACTGGTTAGGGTTATCCCCCTATCCTTAAATGCAGCCTTTATTGCTTGTTTTAGCATAACACATCGAAATATAAATTCTACAACTAGGACAGCTACCGAGCGTGTACTGGCGACTCGTGCAGCTGGCTATGCTGCATAATAACCTTACCGTCGAACAGGTTAACAACCCGATGGGCATACGCGGCATCCCTGTCGGAGTGGGTTACCATAACGATGGTGGTACCCTCCTGGTTAAGCTCGGTGAGCAGACTCATCACCTCCACCCCATTCTTGGAGTCGAGGTTACCCGTTGGCTCATCGGCAAGGATGAGAGAGGGGTTGGCCACCACGGCGCGGGCAATGGCCACGCGCTGCTGCTGCCCGCCCGAAAGCTGCTGCGGAAAATGGTTGGCCCGATGCCCGATAGACATACGGTTGAGCACCTCCTCGACCATCCGCTTACGCTCCGAGGCCTTCTTGTTTAGGTAGATCAGCGGTAGCTCCACATTTTCGAATACGCTAAGATCCTCGATGAGGTTAAAGTTCTGAAAGATGAACCCAATATTCCCCTTACGGAACGAGGTGCGCTCCCGCTCCTTGAGGCCGGCAACCTCCACCCCGTTGAAGCAGTAACTTCCCGAGGTGGCATTGTCGAGCAGCCCGAGGATGTTTAAAAGGGTGGACTTTCCGCAGCCTGAAGGCCCCATAATTGCCACAAATTCGCCAGCATCCACCTTTAGGGATACATCGTTTAGCGCCATTGTTTCCACCTCGTCGGTTCGAAACACCCGCATTAAAGCCGTTGTCTGAATCATATCTTTTTCATTTTTGTCGAAGGGCCGATGTACGCACCTTAAGCACGGCATCCTCGCCCAACAAAGTTTATACTTTACTCGCTATTTGGTACTACCTTTTTAAAATTACCTTTTTGCTCGCCTCGAACAGCTCGTAGCTCGAGGTGATTACCCGCTCGCCGGGAGCAAGTCCTTCGAGCACCTCGTAGTACTGAGGGTTTTGCCGACCTATACGGATGTTACGCCGCTGCGCCTCGGGGCCGTTGGCGCCAACCACCAGCACCCACTGCCCGCCGGTTTGCTCGTAAAATCCCCCACGGGGAATGATAACCGACTCGGCCGACTGCCCCAGCTGCACGTCGATTTGGTACGACTGCCCCGATCGGAGATTGTCGGGTCGCACCCCCACAAACACCAGCTCGGTTTTAAACCGTCCGCCCCGCACCTCGGGGTAAACCTTACGCACCCGAAGGTTATACACCTTACCCTGCCGTTCGAAGGTGGCCGAGAGATCGGGCTTAACCCTATCGATGTAGTGCTCGTCGACCATAACCTCCACCTTGTAGTCGGACAGGACGTTGATCTGCCCAATCTTTTGCCCCACTGCAATAGACTGCCCCACCTCGGCCTCCAGCAGTCCGAGCTGCCCGTCGAGGGGTGCCTTTACCACCAGGTTATCGACCCGCTGACGGATGAGCGTGAGGTTGCGGCGCATGTTGGTAAGACTCTCCTCCATCTGGTGCACCTGCACACCCCGAAAGATGGAGTCCTGCCGCTGACGCTCCACCACCAGCTCCCGATTCCTACCGGCGTACTCGTAATCCTCCTTAGCCTGTAGGTACTCCTCCTTCGACGAGAGCTGCTCGCTGTAGAGCTTGGTGTACTGAACGGCCTTGCGCCTCTTGCGCTCGATATCCAAATCGAGCTGCAGCTTCTCGCGCTTGAGGGTAAGCCGCTCCTGCTCCATCTGAACAAGCGTGTTGCGAAGGAAATTCGACTTCTCGGCCAGCTGCGCCTCACTCTCCAGGATATTCAGGTTCAGCATCGGATTGCTTAGCCGAATAATGGCATCGCCCGTACGAACTAGGCAACCCTCCTCGATGATCTTCTGCTGCACCATGCCCCCCTCGACAGCGCTTAGCTGTATGGAGGTGATGGGTTGAACCTGCCCCATTAGGCGTATGTAGTCGTGAAAGACTCCGCGCTTCACCGTTTCGATGGTTACCTTATCGGCATCGACCCGCGAGGTTGCGCTGTAGTCGGTGGTGAGCATGACAAACGTGAATACCAGCACCGCCACCACACCGGCAGCGTATGCCAACATCTTTTTGCTGAACCGCCATTTGCGCTCAATTATTCTATCCATTGACATCGTACTATATTTTTAATGGTTATGATGAGAGATTTGAGATGTGAGATGTGAGATGTTAGACATGAGATGTTAGACATGAGATGTTAGACATGAGATGCTGGGTCGAAACTGTTAGGCTTTGACTTCAAAATTCTTTCCTGCAACTTCGTCTAACTTCTTCCGAATAACGTCAGCTTAACTTCTAATTAACTTTTGCTCCATCGATCTAAATCTCCAGGGATTTCGTGTTTAAAACTAAAAGATGAGCAGGACAACTGCCCCTTAATAATTTGTAAAGAACCACCCCCGGCTTCGCCGACCCCTCCTTGGAAAGGAGGGGAGTAGCTCCGAATAGATATGGTGAGGAATAGCGAAAATGTACAGCTTTTGATAAACCACCTTTGGGAATGAGACAAAAAGTTGATCCAGCGCACTTCCCCTCCTTTCCAAGGAGGGGTGCCCGTAGGGCGGGGTGGTTGGTGCATGTCGATTATTGACAAAAGCATGTACATCCATGCAAAATAAATTAGTGTTGAATTAATATTTGTAAACGCGAAATCCCTCCTCTAAATCTCCACAAAAAGCTTTCCGCCGTAGTACTCCACCACCCGGGCGTTGTAGGCGTAAAGCAGATGCGCCTTTAGCGCCTCGACTTTTGCCTTGAGCAGGCTGTTGGCGCTGCTGTGCAGCTCGATGATGGTCACCAGCCCCTCGGCGTACTTCTGTCGGTTGGCCGAGTAGGCCAGCTCGAGGGCATCTACCTGACGGTCGGCCTGCACCTGCGCGTCGAGGCTTCCTTCGTACTCCATCACCGCCTTGGCCACTTCGGCGTAGAGCTGCTGGGTGGTTTCGTCGAAGGTGGCCTGCTCGATTCGGTGCTCCATCTTTTTACGGTTGATGTTCGACCTTACCTTGAGCCCGTTGAAGATGGGAATCCGTAAGCGTACCTCGACATACTGGTTGGCCAGATCCTTGAGCTGGCGCTGGTAGCTGTCGTCGCCACCTCGGTTAAGATCCTTCGAAAACGAGGTCGAATACCCGCCGCCAATGCTGAGGTTGGGGGCCGTGCCGCCGCGGGCAACGTAGACCTGCAGGAGGCTTTTGCGCAGACGGTACTCCGCTTCGCGAATCTTGGGCTGCGACGAGTAGGCTCGCTGAAACAACTCGTCGATTCGCTGGGGGGTGTACGCCACCTCGGCACGGGCAATGGGCAGCAGCGGCAGCGAGTCGGGCTGGGCGTAGCACATCAACCGCTTTAGCCCGATGAGCGCCGACTGGTACTCGTTGCGGCACAGGGTGAGGTTGTAACCATCGGTGGCGTGCTTTGCCCTTACCTCGGCAACATCGCCCTGCGACTTCATGCCCCGCTCGCCCATGCGCACGAGCTGCCGCATGGCCTGCTCGCTTTGGGCCAGCTGCTCCTTGGCCAGCTCGAACACCCCCTTGCGGTACGACACATCGTAGCAGGCCGTGGCAATAGACATGGCCAAGCTGTTGGCCACCTGAAGCCGATGCTCCATCCCAACGAGCTTGTTGACGTACGACATCCTGGTGTTGTTTACCATGCTAAAGCCCGCAAAGAGGGTCATGTCGGTGCTGATGGTGTAGCGGTTGCCAAATATGCGGCTCTGGGTAACGTACTCGTTGGTTCGGGGATCGGACAGCCGCCCAAAGGTCCAGCTTGCCGACGACTGCGCCTCAACCGTGGGCAGCTGCTGCGCGATGGCCTCCACGTAATTCTGCCTGCCCAAATCCACCTGTGCCGACTCGCGCTCCATGGTGGGGCTATGCGCAACGCCATAGCGTATGCAATCGTCGACGCTCCACCCGTTAGCCTGACTGTAGGCCGATGGTCCAACGGCCACCGCCACCACAAAGAGGGCTACTCCTACTCCTATCCTATATCCCATGCTTTACATTCTGTTTAATGACGTACGTTATGCCAACGTCGTGCCCAAAACCGCAAAGCGCTACCAGGCAGCCCAAAGGGCATCGGCCCCACCGCCACACCTGTCTATTTTTTTGACAGCGGTGGATGAATATTTGACAGGGGAAATGGGGCTGTTCTTGAAAGGATAGGGTAAAGAGGTGAACGGGTAGGTAGAGATAGGGTGACGATAAGCTGATAGTGCTCCACTATAAGTTGCGAATGGGAAATTATAAAGTGCGGGTGCGCCACTATAAAGTGTGAATGGAAGATTATAAAGTGCGGGTGCTCCACTATAAAGTCCGAGTGGGAGATTATAAAGGGACGTGGCTCTGGAATTTAGCCGCTAAAAACACTGATTAAACGCTACCTGCTTCTGACTGAATGGAAGTGGCTTATGTCAATAATCGACACTCGCCAACCACCCCGCCCTACGGGCACCCCTCCTTGAAAAGGAGGGGAAGTGCCCTGAATCAGCTTTTTGACTTACTCTCAAAGTTGGTTTTTCAACAGCTATACATTTTTACCTCTCTTCACTAAATCGATTTGGAGCGATTTCGGCCACCTTAAGCGGGAGGTAGGCGAAGTCGGTGGTGATTTTTTACAAATCACGAATATGAAGTAGTCGTGCTCATCATCTATTTTTAAACGCAAAATCGCGGGAGCCTGCGAGTGGCAAACGAGGATGGCAAACGATTCGTACCCGTCGAATTTTAAGGTAAAGCGGCGGGATATGCCTGCTGCTGCGTGCGGGAAGGCGGTGCCGATATGCCGCATGAGCTTAAATGTATCGGGCTACCGCTTGCTTATACGCATCAAATACTTACTTTTAAGCTACAATCGCAGGTAAGGGTGTAGCCAGTTGCCGGATGACGGCGGCAGGTTGCATTTCGGTTGTGGAAAGATGAACGCTCAAAAAACTATAAGGCCATGATACAGATCTCGGAATCGACCCTACAGCGGTTAATCGTACACCAGGTGGGCAACAAGGTGTCGGATATGACGCTGGTGATATCGCAAAAGGAGATACAGAACTTCGACGAGGCGCTCAGCGGTATGCTGATGCACTTCTTCTTTACGCCGTTTAAGGGGGACTCGTTCTTCAACTTTGGGCACTCCACCGATGTAAACCTCAACGAGGTGTACACGTACTGCAGCCGCATATTCGACGACGAGAAGCAGTTCTTTGCCATGAGCGAGGCAATCGCCAAGCACCTGTACGAGATGTCGGATCACCCCAACATAAAGGAGGGCGAGCTGTACGTGGCGCTGGTGAAGGACATCATTGTGGAGACAGAGGTGTGCGATGCGATCGGGATCTTTAAGTCGGAAAACAAGGAGACCTTCCTGAAGGTGAACCACGGTGCCGATGGGCTGGATTTGGGCAGCGAAAGCGGGATCAACATAAACAAGCTGGATAAGGGGTGCCTGATTTTTAACACCGAACGCGAGGACGGTTTTAAGGTGTGCGCCATAGATAACACCAACCGCAACAACGAGGCGGTGTACTGGAAGGAGGCATTCCTAAACATTAAGCCTCGCGAGGATAGCTACTACCAAACTCGCGGCTACATGGAGGTGTGCAAGGGGTTTGTGAAGGAGGTGTTTAACACCGAAAACGATGTGGACCGCGCCGACCAGGTGGTGATGCTCAACAAAACGGCCGAGTTTTTTAAGACTAACGAGGTGTTTAAGGAGGAGGTGTTTGAGGCCGAGGTGATGCAGCAGCCCGAAATTATCGAGGCGTTTAAGGAGTACAAGGATAAGTACGAAACCATGAACCATGTGGCCTTTAAGGAGGAGTTTAGCATCGCTACCGATGTGGCCAAGAAGATGCAGAAGAATTTTAAGAGCGTGATTAAGCTCGATAAGAACTTCCACGTGTACATCCACGGCGACCGGGAGCTGGTAGACAAGGGCTACGACGACGAGAAGGGGATGAAGTTTTACAAGCTGTTTTATAGTGAGGAGAGCTAGAATTTTGAGATATAAGATATGAGATGTTAGACGTTAGATGGATTGAGAGGATCGGTACGATTGCGAGATTGAACGCTACTCTTGATGAACGTATACATGCAACCGGGTAAAACGGTGAACGGGATGGTTGGTGAGGCTACTATCCCGTTCGCCGTTTATGGGGGCTAGGAATTTAAACGTTGGCAAATAGATATAGGCTGTGGGCAATTAGGGATGGTTGTTAGGGGGTTACTGGCGGGTAAGGTGATGTTTACTCCTTTCTTTTTGTGGGCCAAAAAGAAACAAAAAGCCTTGACACGAATTAACTCGCTCGGTCGCAGGGGGAGATTTGTATTTCAATTTAGCTCCAACACCTGATATAGCGATTACGTTGATTGGAATAGTGAGGGCTCCGCTCGCTCAAACAGAATTCGTGCCGGTCTGGTATGGCTTCGCCATGGTGTTTACGGAGAAAGCTTCCTTGGCAATATAAAGTTGTGCGCCGTCTTTTAGTTGTTCGATACATTAGAACGTTCCTCCTTACTAGATGTATTCGGACCTGCTTAAAGCAAAATCGGTGAAACGATTTTCGTTATACTAATTTGAATGAGTAGACGTTCGACCGATTCTACATTCAACTGCTACTATCTCTTTGGGCTAAAGCCAAACTACACTATTCATTTGCCTCGGTTGGCTAAAGCCAACGGTAATGAATAGGGGCTGGTTAGTATGGCTGTCTGAGATTAAGGCTTTGCAACAAGAGACCATGGGCCAATGCCTATAGGAAGCATTTCATTTCGGCATTCAGAGGTAGAGCTAACGGTATATGCTGCTTCGGGATTACCTCAAATGGTGAGACCACTGAAAACAGAGATATGCAACTGCAACAAACGCATCTAAAACTAAACATTATCCACACCACATTAAACATATTCAATAAACACTTAAACTATATTCAACTTATTGCCTATATTTGGCCCACTAAACGTATGCAATGACAAAGAAGTTTCCAACCACCTGTCCGAGCTGTAGCGGCGAGATGAGGGGGCAATCGCTACACTGTCCGAGCTGCCAGACGACGGTAAGCGGCTCGTTCGCACTTCCCCTGCTGCTTAAGCTGGAAGCCAAAGATCAGGCGTTTATCATCGATTTTGTGGTAAACAGCGGCAGCCTAAAGGAGATGGCCCTGCAGATGAAACTGAGCTACCCAACCGTACGTAACATGCTCGACGATGTTATCGGAAAAATAAAAACCATAAAAATGGAGACGGATGATACCGAGGCTAACTAATCCGTTTCGCTACCTAGCCGGAGGTGGCGCGTTGTCACTGGGGCTAGCGGCCATACTTGCCACATCGGTGGTAGGCTACTACACCGGCACCAACTTCCCCGATGTTCTATGGGGAAAGGTAGGCTACAACGCACCGTTCTACGCTGGCCTCATACACAACCTGAGCAGCTGGATTGCTCTTGGTTCCATTCTTTACATTGCCTCGCTCATCTTTTCTAAATCGAGCGTTAGGGCAGTAGATATTTTCGGGACTCAGGCACTCGCAAGATTCCCCTACCTTAGTACAGCAACAACCGGGTTTTCGAACGCCCCCATAGCCTTTAGCAACTACATGCTTTGGAAAACTCTTAAGGTGGGCACTCCAACCTCGATTAGTTCGAGCGAGATAGCCATTGCCATACTTATACTAGCCGGAACTATTATCCTTACCATTTGGCAGGTGGTGCTTATGTACAATGCCTTTAAGGAGTCGTCGAATATTAAAGGAGGAAAATCGATTATCCTTTTTGCGGTATCGCTAATTATGGCAACGGTAGCATCGGCCTACCTTGCACATGGTGCCATTGGCCTGGTTTCGGCGTAAGCTTTACATTTTCAAAACTTGAAATATGAACCCCAACCCCACATCGCTTTGGGCGTAAACACTCCTACCTAGCGCCAAGGTTGTGGATTGCATCCAACCATAAAAATTTCATTCGGATGAAAACTCGTTTTATTCTTTTTGCCCTGCTGCTATCGACAGCGGTGCAAGCCCAAGAGCTAGCCGGCAAGTGGAGCGGCACGTTAATCCTTCCACAGGGTAAGCTTCGCGTGGTGTTTAACATCGCCAAAACCGATAGCGGCTACACGGCCACCATGGATAGTCCCGGCCAAGGAGCCGTTGGCCTACCAACCGATAGGGTGGCTTACAATTCGCCCACTCTCACTGTCGAGATGAAATAAATGGGTGTATCCTACCAGGGAAT
>CAXYUU010000042.1:0-13785 GCA_964292015.1 uncultured Acetobacteroides sp. | reverse complement strand
CAAGAACCTGTTGCGGACCCGGGTTGCCATGATTCGATGGGGTGGCGAGGAGTTCTTCTCGGCTTGGCAGTTTTATAAGGACTATCTAAAAGAACAGCATCACAGCACGCTGGCCAGCCGTACCGAACTCAAGCGCATTAAGTACATCCGCGATGCATGCAACGACGACGTACAAATTGCCATTAAGTACCTCGATTGGCTAATGGCAACCTCAAGTATATCGGTACGTGAAATAGACATATCAATTTTCGACAAAAAAAACACCGAAAATAATGGACTCCAAAAGCAAGGTAACTCAACGACAATTACACTCCCATTCGCTGTCCGCGGAAATTAGCGGATTCCTTCCTCCTCAAGCTATCGAACTCGAAGAGGCTGTACTTGGAGCCTTAATGCTCGACAAGGAAAGCCTACTTGATGCAATGGCCTTGCTTAAGGCCGAAATGTTCTACAAAGACGATCATCAAACCATCTTTAGGGCAATCGAAAAGTTGTATAGTAGTAATAGTCCGGTAGATATACTCACGGTAAGTAACCTGCTTAAGGATACAAAAAGGCTGACCGATATTGGAGGGCCATACTACATTACTCAGCTTACTCAACGTGTTGGATCGGGGGCTAATTCATTGTTTCATGCGAAGGTTATAGCCGAAAAGTATATCCTGCGTAAAATGATTAGCCTGGCTAATGACGTCCAAAAGGCGGCGTATGCCGATAACTTCGACGAGGCAATCAATATTTTCAATATTTCGGCACTCGAAATAGATGATATCGTTGCTGGCACATCATCCGACAAGCATTTACCCGACCTCCTTAAGCTACACCCTCATACGCTCGAAGAGCGCTTTAAAAAGACAGAAAAAGGAGGGCTTAGCGGTATTGCAACGGGTTTTTCAGGACTCGATGTCGAAACCAACGGCTGGCAACCTGGCGATCTTATAATTATTGCAGCCAGGCCGGGTATGGGAAAAACAGCAGTGGCTCTTCACCATGCCGAAGCAGCAGCAAGGCTGTCTAAAATACCGGTTAGTTTTTTCTCGCTCGAAATGACCGACCTTAAGCTGGTCGATCGTATAGTTTGCTCAAAGGCTAACATCGATCAGCGAGCGATTAAAACAGGTAATCTATCAAATTTAGATTGGGCCAACTACGAAAGAGCTACTCGCGAGCTATCGTTACTCGACATTTGGGTCGACGATTCGCCCAATACCACCCTTCGCCACCTCGTATCAAAGGCACGGGCAAAAAAGCGCAAAAAAGAGTTAGGTCTGATCATAATCGACTACCTACAGCTGGTAGAAACCGATTTTGAAGGTAAAATATCGCGCGATATGGAGGTGCAAAAAATATCTCGTACCCTCAAAAAATTAGCCAAAGAGCTGCAAATACCTATCATACTGCTTTGCCAGCTAAATCGAGCCGTCGAGCAACGTCCCGATAAACGCCCATTTCTTTCCGACCTCCGCGAATCGGGAGCCATCGAGCAGGATGCCGACATTGTACTATTTCCGCATCGCCCAGAGTATTATGGCCTTAAAATAAACGACTGTAATGGTGCCGAGATTAATAGCAAAGGATTAGGCATATACATAAGGGCAAAAATGCGCGAAGGGGCTACTGGTGATACCTTCTTTCGATACGATCCAGGTATTGTTAACATCCGCGACCTAACTCAAGATTCATTTACCGAAGAAGCATTTTAACCCATGGCTTTAGACTTAACAAAACCAAGTAGTTCTTCCGATTCGTTAGATAAGGTCGCTCCTGTTATCAGCTGGTTAAACGAAAACTATGAGGTTCGAATCAATTCGTACGACACGACGCAAACCCGTATCGTTTCGAAACAAAAAAAGTACGATTACCCAATCACGCTAAACGATATTAGGATACATATGCTATCCGATGCCTTGCCTTGCTCCGACAGCCTCCTCCGCATGATAGTTACCAGCCGTAACCAAATGCGATCGTTTAACCCTATCGAGGAGTACTTTAATATGGTGCGTGGTACGTATAAGGGATCTTCCCATATCGATTTTTTAGCGGCTCATATTAAGGTAGTCGACTTTGGCGATAAACCAGCCAACTACTATAACCTGCGAGCCATTAAACTCCTAAAAAAATGGATGGTAGCCGCCTGTGCCTGTGCGCTGGGCAAAACACCTAACGATGTACAAATGGTATTTGTGCAGGAGCAGGAAGGTACAGGTAAAACAACCCTATCCGAATTTTTATGCCCTCCCGAACTTAAAGAAATGCTCACCCGATCGAGTAACGATCCAAAGGTGTTTAATATCGAACGCGAATTCTCTTCAAACTTCTTCGTCTTTTTCGATGAATTTATAGGTCTACAAGGCAATAATAACGCCGAAACATTCAAGAGTACTATGAGTGCTCGCGAGATGAAGATTAAGACAAAAAACGACCCCTTTCCGGTGGTAAAACCGCGTATTGCATCGGGTATTGCAACTAGCAATAATAAAACCGGAAAGTATAGCGGATTTCTTACCCGTTCGCTTGGCACGCGCAGGTTTGCTATCATCCATATCGAAGAGCTTAAAGATTATCGGGGAAAAATAGATATCAACCAAATATGGGCCGAGGCGCTGCTGCTGTGCGAAGGCGATACCGATTTCGACTACATATGGAACCAGGACGATTTCGCCGAGTTCCGTGAGTTTAACGTCAGGTATCTGATCGAAACTCCTGCAACCGTACTCATATCTCAAAACTACCGCGTGCCTAATCATAACGAAGATGGCGATTGGATGCAACCTCAAGACATTATCCGCGACCTACGCGAGCGACGTCTTCTTAAAAGCGAATTCATTCGCGACATCACCCCCGAGCGCGTTGGCGAAGCTCTTATGGCTTTAGGATTTACTAAGAAGCCTCGTCGAATCCGTGGTATAGATACTCCAAGGTATTGTTATCACATCGTTGCACTATAATATGTTTATAATTAACAGTTTAAT
Organism: uncultured Acetobacteroides sp.; assembly: GCA_964292015.1. GTDB lineage: Bacteria > Bacteroidota > Bacteroidia > Bacteroidales > ZOR0009 > Acetobacteroides. Next base: position 10,813 of record CAXYUU010000042.1, on the reverse strand, counting down.
CTTTTGTTATAAATATATTCTTTGATAAAAGGAAAATGTAAAAGTAGCCTACTACGCCTACTACAAGATTTAAAGGTTCTTTGAAATTATTGGTTCATAAAAAGTTACAAGGTTAAAAATGTAGTAACCACCATGCAAAAAAGAGCCTACTACAAAGCTACTACAGCCTACTACTTAGTAGTGGGTACTACATTAAATGCAATCGCAATGCATTGCAGTACAGTTTTATACATTGTAAAAAACGTGTAGTAGGTACAATTGAACTTTTGCAAATAAAATAGTCATGAAATCAGCAAGTGCAGAGTTGAATACAGCTCTTTTTCAGACTTGTAGCCGATGCGATGGACATGGGCGCATACTTCGGCGCAAAGGAGGGCATGTTGCTATCATAGTAGTTTGTCCGGTTTGCCGAGGCGATGGCTACACCCATAGGGCAAGCGGAAACTTCAAAGATTCCGAGTTTTACGGCTTTCTTAATACCGACATTATCAACAATTTAAATAAAGAAGAAAAATGAGACCAGTGAAAATTTTCTACCAGCGACTTATTGCCACAGGCAATTACGAGCACGAACGTATTGGAATTGAAATCGAACTCGACGAAGGCGATACGGCAGCCGATGCGCTTGATCGTGCAAAACAATTTATAGACTGCCAAAATACTGCTAATAAGAAGTATGATGCAGATAAGATGCAACGCTTAACGCTAGTAGTCAACAACCCCGACGATTATACGGGAGCACAGGTTAAGGAGGCGCAGCGCGAACTCGATGAGATGTCCCAAACCGATGACTTACCATTTTAACAACTGTAAAAAATGACCAAAACAGAACGTGCCGAGCACGCCCGCGCGGGCAAATTCGTACTCCGCTCCATTGTCGATAAAAAAGGCAGGTGTATGGATCTAGATCAAGACGTAGAAGATGTTCTAAATGAGTCAAATATTGACGGTTTATCTTATGCCTGTCGCAATCACGGACAATTAGAAGATGTCGCGAATGATGTTATTCTTCTCTATGTCGTAGATGGTTGGAGTGATAAGTCAGAAAAGCAGGTTAAAGAAATCTGCGATGCATTTGAAGAGACATACTTCATCGATAAGCATAAGTAGCATGAATCCGAATTTGGATCCAGTACTCGCAATGCTATTTGTAGAACTGGAAAAGGCATTGAACGCCTCTAGCACAAATAAGTAAAAAAACACCCATCCCACTCGGCGGCAACCGAGCGCGGATGGGCTAAACAACTAATTGTTTAACAGAAAAACGCAGGAGTAAAGATAATGGAAAATTCAACTGGTTATAAAAGCCTTGAAAAGGCAGTTCAACGTGATTGTAAAGACGGTAACGGATGCTTTAACCAAAATGGTTGCGACAAGGGAAGGTTCGCGCACATACCTCAAGATAATCCTAATCTTGTCGAGATGGGTTTTAAGACCAAATGTGTGCATACAACTAAATGTATGCATTCTTATTGCGATAAGTTTAAATGGGTGATCGACCGTGCTTCAAATTATGCTGATAGTATAGGGGTAACGGTTTCAGAAATTCTTGATGCATGGGAGTCGAAACGAACCTACTGGTATATGAACTACTACCAAGATTGTAAACAACCATTAATTAAAGAAGGGCTAATCGTTTATGAATCTCAAGCAGATTTTCAGAAGCAAATTAAAACATGGGAATTTAGATGTCCTAGTTGTGGAGGGGTGTCTACCGATCCTAATAAGTGTACGTGCGAAGGATGCGACTGGAAATCTTTTGGACTCTTAGGTACAATGGGGAAAGGTGTTACTATCCTTTTTAAAGACACGCTCGAAATGCATCATATTTTCAAACCAATAGCAAAGGAGACAAAATAATGAAAACCACAATAAAACAACGCCCCATCCTTTTTTCCACCCCCATGGTGCAGGGCATCTTACAAAGCCGTAAATTAATGACACGGCGTACTCGAAGTTTAGACCAAGTGAACAAAGATCCTAATTCATGGTATTTTGATCGATTTGGTTTTAAAGATGAAAAACTCATTGCAATTTTCAAACCAATTGGAGGTGATTTTGGTAATGCTATTCCATGCCCCTACGGTAAACCCGGCGATCAGATATGGGTGCGCGAAACATGGGCCGAAACGTGCGACGAGTATGGTACTCCAGTAATGGCTTATAAGGTAGGCCAACCACGTGTGATTCTAAAAGATGATGATGGTTATAAGTTAGGAGGCAAAATTACAACCCAATGGTCTATCGACAGCTATCCAAGTTATGGTAAGTGGAAGCCATCTATTCACATGTCACATTGGGCTTCGCGCCTCCATCTCGAAATCACAGATATCCGCGTGGAGCGCCTGCAGAGTATAACCGAAGCAGATGCCATTGCCGAGGGTGTACAGCGAATGGCTGGCTCAAATACGCTGTATCGTCACTACAATCCTGTTGTAAAAAGTTTGGCATTGATTCGTGGAGCGCAAGCATCATTCTTTACCCTTTGGGAATCGCTCAACGGTAAAGATTCAGTCGAGGCCAATCCTTGGCTTTGGGTAATCAAGTTTAAAGTGGTGGAGGGGTAGCCGTGGAGTTACTATATGTCGATCTTTTCTGCGGTGGAGGGGGTACCTCCACCGGAGTAGAAAGCGCAACCATCGATGGGCACCAGTGCGCCAAGGTTGTTGCTTGCGTAAACCACGATGCCAATGCCATAGCAAGCCACGCGGCAAATCACCCCGATGCGATACACTTTACCGAAGATATTCGAACCTTAAACCTAACCTTGATGGCTACCCATTTAAACGAGGCAAAACAGGAGCATCCAAAAGCTAAAGTTGTATTGTGGGCCAGTCTAGAGTGCACCAACTTTAGTAAGGCAAAAGGCGGGCTCTCGCGCGATGCCGATAGCCGTACGCTAGCTAATACTCTATTTAGATACGAAGAGGTTTTAAACCTCGATTACATCCAAATCGAAAACGTCGAGGAGTTCTTGGAGTGGGGACCAATTATTCCCAAGGTGGGTAAAACTAAAGAGGGGTACGACTGCTCATTTATTCAGTCCAAAAAAGGTAAAGTGTCAGCCGTGATGGTGCCCGATCCGCTTCAAAAAGGAGTGTATTTTAAGGAGTGGATAAAGCGCATGGAGTCGTACGGTTACCGTTGGGAGTACCGCATTCTAAACAGTGCCAATTATGGGGCATACACCTCACGCAGTCGGCTGTTTATCCAGTTTGCCAAGTATGGGTTACCCATCGTATGGCCATCAACAACTCATTCAAAAGATGGTATTGGTCTCTGCAAATGGATGCCTGTTCGCGAAGTGCTTGATTTCACCGACGAGGGGCGTGACATCTTCGACCGACCAAAGCCGCTTGCCGAGAAAACGTTGGAGCGCATTTTTGCAGGGTTAATCAAGTTTGTTGCCGGTGGCAAAAAGGAGTTTCTGAGTAAGTACTTTTCGGGCAATCCCGACAGTAAAAATATCAGCGTCGACTCCCCAGCCCATAGCATTACAACAAAGGATCACCATTCTTTGATCCAGGTAGAGTTTCTTAGCGCTTACTACGGCACCGGCGATAACGTTTCGAGTGTCGATAGCCCATCGCCAACCATTACAACAAAAGATAGGCTCGCGCTGGTGCATCCCCGGTTCATCGATATGCAGTATGGCAACGGTACGCCAACCAGTATTAATTCACCTGCGGCTACGGTAACCACCTTCCCAAAGCATCGGCTTATCACCTGCAGGCGGTGGTTACTTAATCCGCAATACCTTAATGCAGGCGGTTCGGTTGATGCACCTTGCTTTACGCTTATAGCAAGGATGGATAAAGCGCCACCGTATCTTGTTTGTGTTGAAACCGGGAAAGGAATTATCGTGATATATAAAACCGATAGCCCCTTTACCGTTAAAATTAAAGAGTTCATGATACGGTATCGCTTACGAAGCGTTAGTATGCGTATGCTTCGTATTGTCGAACTCAAAATGATAATGGGATTTCCCCGCAACTATGTACTCGTAGGCAATCAGCAAGATCAAAAGCGATTTATCGGCAATGCCGTCGAAGTGGGGCAGGCTCGGGCAATAGCCGTCGCAACAGCCAGTGCAATTAAAAAGTTGAAGTATAAACTAGCCGAGCATGCGGCATAATAAAAAACGTATGAAAATCTACATCTCCGGCAAAATAACAGGGATGCGCGAGGAGGACTCGCGCGCCCTCTTCCGTTGCGGCTGTAGCATTGTTGAATGCTGTGGTCATATACCCATCAACCCATGGACTATCAACGACCGTATGCCCACCGCCACCTACGAGGAGCTAATGTGCGAAGATCTCCGCATAGTACGCACCGAGGCCGAGGCCATGTTTATGCTTGCCTACTGGCAAACCAGCCCAGGCGCTAAGCGCGAGATCGAAGCGGCACAAGCCAAGGGCATCCCCATCTACTACGAGAGCGACATCTCCGAGTTTTGGCACCGGTGCCTTGTACCACAAGCCGAGCGCGGTTGCACCGAGTTCGAACCGGTCGAAGAAGTAGAGCAAATAGAACAGGAGGAGGAGGTATAATGAAGCAATCAACATGTAAGCAATGCGGAAAATATTTTCGGCAAAAAAATGATGGGAGACGAAGGTTTTGTTCTGGGTGTGCATCGGAAAGGAATACTACAAGTTCTATTAAGAGCTATTACAGAAAAAAGGAGGAAAACCCCGATAAACTTAGGCTACAACATCGAATATGGAAGAGGCTACAGCGTCAGGTGAAGGATTGTAGCCCTACTCCGTATACATTTGAGATGGAAAACAACACTCCTGTTATAAAGGATGCCAATAAGCATATTGTTTGCACCTTATCCACGGGTACTATTGACGGAGCCTATTCTATAGCAACCATTCTGGCAAACGCAAATCGATTACTTAAAGGAAATCAGAAGTAAGCCATAAAAAAGGCGCACCCACCCCGGTGCGCTTTTACCCCACAGAACCATTTAATTCGTAATATTGTAAAAAAGAAGCACGATGGACTATCATCCAATAGTTGACAGAATAAAGAGCATTTTCGATAATAATGAGGCCGAAATAATTATTAACTTCTTCGACCTATATTCGTTACCAGTACATTATAATAGCGATCAGTTTGATCAAGTAGTCACTGCTCTTCTACTTATCAAATCAAAGGGGCATATTACCAAGGCCGATGATTTAGAATATAAAATACTTCTTTACCACGGCATCCCCGTTCTTAAAATGCTAGGTATTCTATACCATACGACAGAGGATAGCATTCGAGATCTGTTTATTTCGGAGGGCATTTATTGGAAAGATTTAATTGCCAGTATGAACGGCAAGTGTACGTTAGTGTCTAAAAATTACGATAGTATGATTGAAAAGCCTGTTATTAAAAGGCTTGAAGATATGGAGCCAATAACATCGGCATACGAGGTGCCGTTCAATGAAAGTAATTTAAGTAAGGTAGTAAATATGCTAAATGGGTGGTTAAGTAAAACTAAAAATCCATGAAAAAGCAATTACGAAAGAAAGCACTTAAGAAGGTTTGCAACCACCTGGATCTTGCCAAACTGGAAGATGTAAAGTTTATGGACATGGACGCGCCTTCGGGTAAAATTAATCCAGATATTTTAATTGATGAATGTATTGGAGTATCTGCTGTAAAGTGGCATCTATTTGAGGTTGTTTCAGCGAACAGGCATACCGAAAACTGGTATGGTGGTAATATCTCCGAAATAGAGGGGGCTTAGCTAATACTGAATTCACCTACTAAAGCGCACCCACCCCGGTGCGCTTTTTTTATGCCCATAGTTGTAGGTTGTAGCTTACTTTTAAGTTCATTTTTCATTACCGAAAAACGTACACTTTCAACACGAGCGTGTTTTTACTTAGAAAACATTCTAAACACTTAGAAAGTTTTCTAAATTTGTAAAAAACACATTCACAATGCCAAGTGGTTTAACAGTATCCATTCCTGTCAAGATCTATATCAGGGAATACTTCCAGAATCTGTATGGCCATCCCTGCCGTTTTCCTAAAATGCACCATATCAACGGTGCTATTGCCTTACGGTTATCAAAACCCCCATTAGGCTATATCCCCAAAGCTACACCCGACACCGATCTCGAAGTATCGCTCGTCTATAACGATACCATCAACGTGCTGTACAATACCTACCTCTCCAATATCGCCAAGGATAAAATACGAGGCGATCTTCGCAACATATTCTACACCCGATTTCACTCGTTTATCAACGAGCGAATCAACAAGGGCATGCAAATAAAGGAGTCGGTGTGGGAGTTCATCCGCTACTACCAGCTATCGGCCGATGTGTACGACACCCTGGCTAAAAAAGCGGTTCGTCGTTTTGGCGAAGATAAGCGCTTGGCACCCAAAAAACACGTCAGTTGTGCTGGTCAAAAGTCGGATGGTAGTGTAACCGGCGAAAAAAAACGCGCGAAAAAACACGTCAGTTGCGCTGGTCAAAAGTCGTGGCGTCGTGTACGTTGTCTCAAAAATAATTCGAAAAATAACGTCAGTTGCGCTGGTCAAAAGTCGGTGCAGCTATCAATATTTTAAAAGTGGACCAGTTTGCCAATCTCATCAAGTTGATTCCCACTCGCGAAATCGCGAGCATATCGGGTACCACCATCGTACCCAAGCAGGGGTGCGCCATTTCTGCCTTTTACACCCGCAACGAGGTCGACCCCGACGAGCGACCTAACGAATCGTCGGGCAACCCCTTCTTTCGCCAATCGCTTAAGGTGTTTTCTTCAATGGCACCAGCCGAGCGAAAACGATTCCAAAACAACCGGGTGCTGGTTGTCCTACTCGACACTAACGAGCGTCCCTATCTTTGGGGTACAATTCAACGAGGGGTGCAATGCACCGTTATTCCGTACCTCAATTCGGTAGTCGAGGTAAACCTAACGTTAGATTCTACGGTGACACTTTTATAGTTCTGCATTTTTAATTTTCTATCACCCAAAAGCGACTGCCGCGAGGTAGACGCTTTTTTTAGTCCTTTATACCCTTCCGGTTAACTCCAATATTTGTGTAGAAATACTTCTACACCCATGCACAACCCAAATTTTGCCAAAGAGATCATCTCCATACTTGCCCAAGGCAACCTTTTTCTAACCAACACGGCCCTGCAAAAGGTAGCCGCCCGCATAATTGCTCACGATACCACCATCGTAACACCACCGGTAAGCGGTTCGTATTACGACTGGTATTGTCGCGATCGCACCTACCACGATCTTTTCGACAGGTACGTCGACGATCCTTACATCAACGTTACCGTAGACTATAGTAACGAAGAGTTGCCACATGCTTCAGTCGCCTTTTACCTAATCGACGATCTAATAACCTTCAACCATACCTGGTGCTTCTCTACGCGCCAGTTTGTCGAAAACTTTAATGCTGCCGAGAAAAACCCACGAATCACCTCACACCTAATACTGTGCAATAGCGGTGGCGGTCAAGCTTACTATCTCGACATCGTAAGCAATACGCTTAAAAACGCCATCAAACCAAAATTTTGTCAGATAGAGGAATCGTGCGCCTCGGCAGCTTACTATATGTGTGCAAATATGCAGTTGTATGCTAGCACCAACTTCGATACGGTTGGATCTATTGGCGTAATGCTTAGTGGGCTCGACCTTATACCATACTTCGAAAAGATGGGGGCTAAGTACTACGAAATATATGCCGACGCCTCCTCTCAAAAAAACTACCAGTCGCGCGAGCTCAAAACCGGTAACGAGCGCCCAATTATCGACGAGGTGCTAAACCCATACTGCGATTCGTTTGTCGCCGCCATGCAAAGCGCTCGCCCATCGCTGGCCAAGCTCCCCGAAACCGAAGGGGTATTTAACGGCAAAATCTTTTTAGGTAGCAAAGCCCTCGATCTTCAAATGGTCGATGGCATACAATCTTTCGATATCACGCTACTGCAGGCTGTCGAGGCAGGCCGTCAGCGCAAGCATATCTACTCATTCATTTAATACGCTCAACACAATGACATTTAGAGAAAAAATTAAAGCTGTTCTTACTTCGTTAAGCTTATTATCGTTGGCTCAGGATAAGAAGCTATCCACCGAAGATTTGACGAAGGTAAAGGAGTCGTACCTTAAAACGTACGGCAGCACCTTCGATGCCGACTTGGCCGCTCAGGTGGCCGAAGATAGAACGGTACAGGAGCAAATTGTTGGTATGATCCAGCAAGATACTGCATCCAATGCTACCACTACTACAAACGACACCGAAGGTGCTACTGCAGGTGCTGACGATGGAGCCGATGGAGCCGATGGTACAAGTACCACCACTACTCCTGTTCCTGGTCCTTCTGCTGTCGAAATGGTTCAAAACCTTATTGCCGAAAATCAGACGCTTCGCCGCGAGAATACGACCATGGCCGCTCGTGCACTTCCCGAAAACCCTCTAACAATACAAGGAATGAGTAAGATTTCTTTTGGTGGTGCCCACTCCGCCACGCATGCCTTTGGTATCGATCATCCGCTTTTCGAAGCAAATAAGCGATGGAACCAAATAGCCATGCGCAAAATAAACCAGTCCGACATCGAACGTGGTACCGACAATGACGAAACCGCCGAGTCGTTTAAGCAGGAAGTGCGCGGTTATGGCCGTTCGCTAGCACAGCGTATGCAGGTGCTTCATGCTGCTGGGTTGCTTTCGCCAAGTGCCATTAACGAAGGTCTCGACTATTCGAGTCTTACCAATGCTGGCTTAGGCGAGCAGTATGTAGTACGCCGCCAGGATGCGCTTATTGCTCGTATCCTCGAACTTCCTTCTGTCAACACGCTATTCCCTCTCCGCTCGGGTGTGCAAGATCAAGATCTTATCACCAACGTTTTCTTTGGCGAGTTCTCGCAAGCTTACCAGGAGGGCGAGGTATTTAAGGGCGGGTATAAGCTCGAACCCGACAAGGCCAAGGTGTACGACGTGATGTTTAAGCATCGCTTTGGATCGATGAAGGTGCTGGAGCGTCAGTATATTGGTTACCTAAATACCAATGGCTCTGACCCCGTAAAATGGAATATGATCGAGTGGTTTCTTCTCCAAATCGTAACCGTACTCAACAACGAGCGCAACGAGCGTGCCGTTATGGGTTGCCGTGTCGAGCCTATCGAAGGCGAACCAGGGCATTACCTTAACTCTGCCACTGGCGTGTTCTACAAGATTATGGAGTTAAACGAGCGTAATAAGCTGCTGTTAATCGACGATGTCGAGTACTCTTCGTACACTTCTACCTCCATGCTCGATTGTGTCGAGGGTCTCGTATCGGCAATACATACGGTAAATCCCGAATTGCTTAAGGGTAAAACCATCATGCTTAACGGTAACCACGCTCCATGGTACAAGGCAAACTACCGTGCCAAATACGGTAAAGACATGGATTTTGCTGGCGTTCAAATGCGCCTTGCCAACTACGATCTCGCTATCGAGTGGGTTCCTGGCTTAGGCAACCTGCCGCTAATTCTTATCGAAGATCTTGGCAACCTACAGCAGTGCGAAGACGTACCTGGCGAAATGCTGCTGGTTAAGTTCGAGCAGCGTCTCGAAATTGTATTGGCATGGAGCAACTGGAAAGAGGGTGTAAATCCGGCATATAGCGGACGCGAGTTTGCTACTCGTGCCGCGATGATTGCGAATAAGTATGCCAACCAGGTTATTTTCGCCAATAAGCCTTGCATGGTACTTGCCGATAAGGCTGTTTCGCTCGATGGAACAAAAGGACCCTGGTTTGTAACTCGCGATAATACAGCTGCAACAGCCATTACTGGTATTGCAGACCCTCGCGGAGGTATCGTGTATAAAATCGAGTGTGGCGGTACTGCCAATGCCTCTACCATTGCTAAGGCAGGGGTGTTTTCTGAAATTACTGCTGCGTGGACACCAACAGCCATCGGCCAGTGGATTAAGGTGGTGTTAAACCCAAAAACCTCTAAGTTCCGCGAGGTATCGCGTTCATTGTAACTCGATACTCTACTTAATAAGCCTACAGGGCTATCCCTGTAGGCTTTCTTAAAATTGTTCAACCTGTTAAAACATACAACAGTGAGTAAAATTTCAGCAAAGCAAATCATAGCCTCGCACGCACGTGTGGTGGCCGATGTTTACCGCCGCCAGTTTAAGTTCTTCGCCTTCATGCTGCTCTTTCTTTTGGTTGCCGTATCGGCCGATGCCTACGCAACGGGCGGTTTCTCGCATCTAATCGAAATGTTTACTATTGGTGGTGCAGGGGTAACCTACTCCGTTATGGCCGCAGTTGGCAATATCGATGGTGCTACCGAGTACGAAACAACCGGTTCGCAAATCTCGGCCAAGGTATGGCTTATCGATGTGGCTCAGGTAGACACGTCTGTACTATTTCCGAAACCCAATGCCAGCCGTCAGGTATCAACAATCCCGATGCTTCCCGGCGAGTATATGCACTACTTTATTGCCATCGACGATACCCTTAGCGACAACTCTAAGGGCGAAAAGGGCGATATCACTACCAATGTTACCAACACCTTTGCCTTAATAATGGGTGGTAATAAGGCCGCGTTGCTCAATTATGTCGAGCAACATGCTGGTGGTAGGTTTATTATAATATACCAGCTATCAAGTGATAGCAAGAACTATATTCTAGGTAATCCTATCAAGCCAATGATATTGAAAGGATTCGAGCGTAAAAACGATAAGGACAGCCGGTCCGTTTCGTTCAACTTCGAAAGTAAATCGTTTTCGCAGCCTAACGAGTATGTTGGCGATATTGTACGCGATGCCCCGGCTACCATTGCTCCCGATGCTACCGC
>CAXYUU010000041.1:0-13909 GCA_964292015.1 uncultured Acetobacteroides sp. | reverse complement strand
CCTAACGGGGAGGTCTTTGGATGGCTTAAAAAGATGGCGGGGGCGCAAGGGGATGGGTGTACGGGGGGTAATACAGCCAAAGGGCACCCGATGGATGCCCTTTGGTATGCGGTATGGTGCCGGTAGGTTCGGCTACTCGTCGGGGGTGTTGACGTAGCCCTGGTCTACCTTCAGATTTTTCTTATCGGTGGCGGCGGCCACGGCCAGCTGGTCGCAACGCTCGTTGCCGGGGATGTTGGCGTGGCCCTTTACCCAAATAAACTTGACGGTGTGCTTGCGGTACTCGCGCAGGAACTCCATCCACAGGTCGGGGTTTTTCTTGTTCTTAAAGCGGGTCTTCTCCCAGCCAAACACCCAGCCCTTTTCGACGGCATCGACCACGTACTTGGAGTCGGAGTAGATGGTGACGGTGCAGCGGTCGAACTTTAGGGCCTGCAGGCCACGGATGACGGCCATGAGCTCCATGCGGTTGTTGGTGGTGAGGGCGAATCCTTCGGAGAGCTCCCTGACGTGAGGCCCCCAAATGAGCAGCGTGCCGTAGCCGCCAGGCCCAGGGTTGCCCTTGGCCGCGCCATCGGTGTATAGGGTGATGTTGTACGCGTTGCTGTTTTCCATGGCGCGAAGGTACAAATTTTAGATTTTAGTCGGGAGATGTTAGACGTTAGATGGGGTTTTTTGAAGGTTGCCGTTATTCCTGAAGTTGGTCTAGTTTCCTATTGGACTATATGGTGCGATGCATCGGGCAAAAAAAGGGGTACTATAGGTTTTGGTGGAATAACCCGGATGCCCTTTTTTTAACAGCAGATCCATATTCTTGCCCCTGCCAGCTTGCGATCGCTCTTCGAATGATGGTATGGGGTAAGCCGATGGGATGGCTAGGCTATACCATTTATTATGATTCGGAAAGTATATTGTATAAGTCGATATTTAGATACACCTTTTCCTTCCCTATTTTTTCCGAAACCAGAATGCCAATTTCTTCAAGTTGGGTAAGATATTTTTTTGCTGTATTCAGACTTTTCAAATTACTGTCAAGAAGATTTTTCGGACTTATGTATGGTTGTTCAAATAATCTTTCGATAAATTCTTTTCGTATTAATGGATGCTTTTCTGCAGCTAATTTCGTTGTCCTTGCAAATAATCTGTCAATTTCTTCGATTTTACTAATGGTGTATTTTGACGTTTCTTCTACGGCTTTAAGCATATAAATTATCCATGGATTCCATCTGTTCAAGGTTGTTACGTTTTTCAGCAATTCATAGTATTCTTCTTTCTCTCTTATGATGTACGCACTAAGATATAAAATAGGAACATTTAGTAAATGTTTCTGTATCATTATCAAAATGCTTAATATTCTGCCTGCTCTTCCATTTCCATCTCTAAAAGGATGAATCGCTTCAAACTGATAATGTGAAACCGCTATTTTAATTAGAGGATCATGTGGATATTTCAAATCGTCATTTACGTATTCGATTAGATTCTTTAGTTTTTCTTCTATAATATGTTCTCCTCTTGGTGGCGTGTAAACAACTTCACCAGCAAGTAGCCCACTGCCTCGTTTTAAAATTACGGTTTCGGTTTGCGATGGTCTTATTCCATCGTTCACTTGCTTGATTTCTCGATAGATTTCAATTAGCGTATCAATTTTTAGCTGTTGATTTATACCAATATCATTATAACCCTTCCATAGTGCTTGTCTATATCTTAATACCTCTTTTGCATTACCTTTTAAACCATATTCACTTATAGAAAGAGCCTTGTACAGCTCATCGTCGGTGGTGAAAATATTTTCAATTTCAGTACTTGCTTTAGCCTCCCTTAATGCAATGGTATTAACTAACATTGATTGATTTGGCAACTTCTTTGCAATGCCTTTTAATTCGGCTAGCGCCTTGTTGGCGTTGTTTAATGCTTTTAGAACCTCAATTGTCTCTACCTTTTCATTATCTGGGGGTAAAAGAGGTAAGCTGTTAAAGGGTCGGTTTCTATCGTATGGGATTATACTGTCTGACATACTTCCGTGTTTTTGTCAAATATAACCGTAATTTGACAAAAAAGTTATTTCCTGTCATTTTTATCTGTTCTCCAGTACTTTTGTCAAATTGTTTGGTTAGATCGCCAATTTAAGTTTTAGCGTATTGGGTACTATTTCCGTCTAACTCCCGTTTACCTTCGGTGTAAATTATTTCCAAAAAAAAGGCTCACCCCAAATGGGCAGGCCTTTGCGTATGGTTACGGGTGGGGGGTGTTCTTTACAAATTATTGACGAGGTTGTGCAGGTTGGTAGCAATAGGTGTAAAGCGGTAGGATAATTCGCTATCTTTGATAGTATCAAATGATACTATCAACCTACGAACATGAAACCTCCGTATACCATAACCGGCAATATTTTGGCCTTGGTTGCGTCCATATCCGAAAAGATTGGCGTAGCCCAATCGGCACATTTAAGTAAGCCGCCAACCGAGCTCCGCAAGAAGAATCGGGTGAGGACAATTCAGTCTTCGCTCGAAATAGAGGGGAACACGCTAACGGTAGAGCAGATAACGGCAATTCTCGAAAATAAACGGGTGGTGGGTCCCGAGAAGGATATTCTTGAGGTGAAAAATGCCATCGAAGTTTACGATCGGTTAACCGAGTTCGACCCATTTAGTGTCGATTCGATGTGTAGTGCCCATCTTCTTTTAATGAAAGGGCTGGTTGATCGGCCGGGTGAGCTTAGGAGTACGGCTGTAGGCATTGTTCGGGGCAATGAGGTTACCCACATAGCACCTCCAGGTGCCATGGTAAAGGGGTTGCTTAACGATCTGTTCGCCTACCTGGCCAATGACGAGGATCTACTGCTGGTTAAAAGCTGTGTATTTCACTACGAGCTGGAGTTTATTCATCCGTTTCTTGATGGAAATGGGCGGATGGGACGTTTGTGGCAAACGCTTGTACTTACCCGCAAGTCGCCACTGTTCGAATACCTCCCGGTCGAATCGCTGGTAAAGTTGCGGCAGCAGGCGTACTACGAGGCGTTGGGCAAGTCGGATACTGCAGGGGAATCGACCATTTTTGTGGAGTTCATGCTCACCATCATAAACGATTCGTTGGAGGAGCTTGTACAAGCGCGTACCATTACGCTAACAGCAAAGGAGCGGTTGGAGATTTTTGAGCCAACAGTGCAAGGAGGTTTCTTTACTCGGAAGGATTACCTTTTATACTTTAAACAGATATCGTCGGCAACCGCCAGTCGCGATCTGAAGTATGCGCTCGAACGCCACATGGTAGAGCGGATAGGCGACAAAAACGCATCGAAATACCGGTTTGTATTGCCCTAAATAGACAAAGGCCCACCCCAATGGGCAGGCCTTTGCGTATAGTTGTAGGTGGGGGTTACTCCACAATGTTCATTTCGTCTACCAGGTGCTTGGCACCGGCGTACTTGTCCATAATGAACAGCACGTAGCGGATGTCGACGTTGATGGTGCGCTGAAGGTTTGGTTCGAAGGCGATGTCGCCGCTCATAGCTTCCCAGTTACCGTCGAATGCTAGTCCAATTAGCTCGCCTTTGGCGTTGAGGATTGGGCTACCCGAGTTTCCTCCGGTGATATCGTTGGTAGATAGGAAGGCAACGGGCATCTTGCCGTCCTTCATGGCATAGCGGCCGTAATCCTTAGCGTTGTACAGCTCCTTTAGCTTGCTAGGCACTACAAACTCCCAGTTGTTGGGGTCTTCCTTCTCCATCACGCCATCGAGGGTGGTGTAGTAGCTGTAGTGGATGGCATCGGCAGGAATGTAGTCGAGCACGTTACCGTAGGTAAGGCGCATGGTGGAGTTGGCATCGGGGTAGTGAGCCTTATCCTTTTCCATATCGAGTAGTCCGGCGATGTAGGTGCGCTGACCCTTGGCAAACTTTTCGTTAAGTGGGGTTAGCTTTTCTAGAATTTCGCGGCCCATTGCGCTGATGCTTTGAGAGGCCTTGTAGGCGGCATCGTTCTTAACAGCCTCTACCGTTGGGTTGGCTAGGAAGGTATCGAAGCTTTTCTTGTTGGCAAAGATGGAGGTGGCGTACAGGTCGTTTACGTATGCCTCGATGCTACCGTTAAACTTCGACTGGATGTCGGCGTATAGGGTAGGCTGGAACTTGGCGGGAATATCCTTTTGGTAAAGGGCGAACATGGCCAGGGCCACCTTTTTGTCGAGCGCCATGTTGTAGTCCTTGTAGAATTCGGCTGCAGCATCCTTCACCTTACCCAAGTCTTGCTTGGATTCGATGGCCTGGATCAGGCCGGTGCTCAGACGACCAGCGGCTACAGTCACTTCTACTCCTCTGATGCTTTCGCCAATGTACTGAATGGCGCTATTTACCTCCTTACGACCTTCTACACCTTCCTGTATAAGGGGAAGAGCGTTGCCGTAGGCGGCTACCCTATCGGGCGACTGGTTAACCCAGCTGGTAAAGGCGGCTTCCTGCTGTGCCTTTTTGTCCTGAACCTTTAGGCGCTTAAGGCCACGGCTCATACCGATGGAGTTTTTCCAGTAGTTGGCCGAACCAGCATGCTTAGAGGCGTACTGAATGCGGATGGTGTCGTTAGCCTGCATGTCCTTCATCCAAATATCCTGACGGATACCGCGAATCTTGATGCGGTTAGGGTTGGTGATGCTCAGCACCTCGTTAATTTCCCACGAGGTCATGTAGCGGTTGGTGCGGCCGGGGTTACCCATAATCATGGTGTAGTCGCCAGCCTTTACGCCCTTGATGGATACGTTGAGGTGCTTCTTAGGCTTAAGCGGAATGTTGTTGGCCGAGTAGTCGGCAGGGTTGCCGTCCTTGTCGGTGTACACGCGGAAAACCGAGAAGTCGCCGGTGTGGCGAGGCCACATCCAGTTGTCGGTGTCGGCGCCAAACTTACCAATGGCATCGGGTGGGGTTCCAACTAGGCGTACGTCGGTATATACCTTGTACACGAAAAGGTAGAACTGGTTGCCCCCGTACATGGAGGTTACCTGGCCACGGATAAACTTACCCACGGTTACCTCGTCGGCGAGCTTCTTGCTTAGGTCGGCAATGGCCTTGGCGCGCTCGGGTTCGGTCATGGTAGGGGTAAGTACCGCGTTGAACTTGGCGGTTACATCCTGAATTTTTTCGAGGAAGGTAACGGTAAGCCCTGGCGATGGGATTTCGAGCTCCTTGCTCTTTGCCCAGAAGCCATTCTTAAGGTAGTCGTGCTCCACGGTGCTATGCTGCTGGATGGTTCCGTAGCCACAGTGGTGGTTGGTAAGCAGCAAACCTTGATCGGACACGATTTCGCCGGTACAGCCACGTCCAAAAATTACGATGGCGTCCTTTAGGCTACTCTTGTTGATGCTGTAAATATCTTCGGCAGTAAGCTTGAGGCCTG
This sequence comes from uncultured Acetobacteroides sp., assembly GCA_964292015.1. GTDB lineage: Bacteria > Bacteroidota > Bacteroidia > Bacteroidales > ZOR0009 > Acetobacteroides. Next base: position 8,525 of record CAXYUU010000041.1, on the reverse strand, counting down.
CCTTTTTCATATCCTTAATGTTGAGCTTTTCGATGAGCGGCAGTAGCCACATTCCCTCGTCGGCTCGAAGTGTGGTTGAGCCAAAAAGCAGCAACCCTACTAGCAAAATGCCAATTTTTCTCATGGGTGTTAGTTGTATTGATGGTTTATTATTGTTGTAGCTTTTTTGTAAGCAGCTTTTGTTTTGACACAGCAAAGCGACGAAACTTGCAGGAGAGGAGATTTGATATGTGAGACATGAGACGTGAGACGTGAGATTTGAGATAATTAGATAGGAGACGTTGAATTTTAGATAAAGCTACAGGTGGTGGGATTTATCTGCTCCTTTTTCTCCTTTTTCTTTACATCTTTTACTCTACTTCTTTACATCTCTGACCTTCCTGACTTCGAAATCCTTCCGTTTTGCTACCGTATAGCTTCCGCTTATTTCCGTTTAACTTCTGAAATAACTTCGTCTAACTTCCCACTACAGGTCTAGGCTCAGCTGGTCGTCGGTAAGCCTGAAGCTTTTGCGGTGGTAGCAGGTGATGCCGTTTAGGGCAATGGCCTGGCGGTGCTTTTTGGTGGGGTAGCCCCGGTTTTCGTCCCAGCTGTAGCAGGGAAACTCGAGGTGGAGCTGCTCCATGAGCTCGTCGCGAAAGGTTTTGGCCAGTACCGATGCGGCGGCAATGCTGGCGTACTTGCCATCGCCACCAACCACGCAGAGGTGCTCGCAGTCGCGGTGCTTCTTAAAGCGGTTGCCGTCGGTAAGCAGGAACTCGGGCCTAACCTTCAGGTCGTCGGTGGCGAGCTGCATGCCGAGTATCGACGCGTTGAGGATGTTGATTTGGTCGATGGTGTTGTTGTCGACTACGGCAACGGCCCACGCCAGGGCCTGCTCGCGAATCTGCACCTTCAGGATTTCGCGCACCTTATGCGATAGCTTTTTGGAATCGTTGAGTAGCGGAAGGTCGAAATCGTTTGGCAGTATTCCGGCTGCGGCCACCACCGGGCCGGCCAGGCATCCGCGTCCTGCTTCGTCGCATCCGGCCTCGAGTACCCCCTGGTTTAGGAAGGGGAGCAGCGGGCTGGCGGTTATTCTACCGCTTTTTGTATGGTGTTCCAAAGTATGCTTGCTGTATTATCCCAGTTAAATAGCTTGCCGCGCTCGAACGATTTGGCGGCCATGTCGTTTCGGTAGCCGTAGTCGTTGGCCATCTTAACCATCGCATTTTTGATGGCTGTGATGGAGAATGGATCTACCAGAAGGGCTGCATCGCCGGCCACTTCGGGCAGCGAGGTAACCGACGAGGTGATGATGGGCACGTTGGCCTTCATGGCCTCGACTAGCGGGATGCCGAATCCCTCGAATATGGGCACGAAGATTAGCGCCTCGGAAGCGCCAACGGCTTTTGCCAGGTGCCGGTTGGATAGCCATCCCGAAAAGATGACATCCGACTTATGGTGCATCTCGCGGAAAATCTTTTCGGCTTTGGGCGATTTGAAGCTGGGGTTACCCACCATCAGCAGCTTGTAGTTCGACGGCACATCGTCCTTAAAGCGGTCGAACGCGCGAAGCATGCGGCCCACGTTTTTACGCGGGTGGATGGAGCCGATGTAGATAAAGTACGGGCATCCATCGGTGAGTTCGAACCGCAGGTCGTCGATCTCGCGTTGGGTAAGGGGCGCAAACATGGGGTCGGCGGCGTTGTAGGCCACATCAACCTTGTGAGGCGATATCTTGTAGCTCCCGCAGATGTCGGACTTCGAGAAGTTGGAAACCGTAAGGATACGGTTGGCCCGTTCGGCAAACCGGGGAAAGAAGTGCTGGAAGTACTTTCGTCGTGCCCAGGTTTCGAGCTCGGGGTAGTGCTCGAAGCTCAGGTCGTGTATTACCGCCACCTGCGCCGTAGGTACCGATAGGGGAAGAAACCCATCGGGGGCAACAAATACGTCGGGCTTAATCTTCTTAAGCTGGTCGGCGAGCAGCACCTCGTGCCAGTACCACCACATCAGCGGGTTGCTGGCCGGTGGGTTGACGATAATGGGAACTACGTTTTCGCCATAAATATGATGGGGCTGGTACACCTTGTCGAAGATGAAGTAGAACTGGTGCTCGGGATGAGCCTTTACAATTCTGCTAAACGTTTCGTGGGTAAACCGGCTGACACCATCGCCGTTTCCCTTTATTAGGGCCTTAGCGTTAACTGCTATTTTCATTGCTACTTAGAGTAATCAATTATTTGTCAAATATAGCTTATTCTCGACTGGTTGGGTCGAATATCTTTTAAAGTTGTGGGATATGGCGGGGTGGGTTGTAACCTGTTCGGAACAGGTTGTGGGGTAGGGGGAGATGGGTTGTAACCAGTTCGGAGGGGGTTATTAAGGTGTGGTGAGCAGGTAATAACCAGTTCGGAGCAGCTTATTACCAGTTCGAAGCAGGTTATAACCAGTTCGGAGCAGGTTATGGGGTAGGGGGGGGATGGGTCGTAACCAGTTCAGAGGTGGTTATAACCAGTTCGGAGGGGGTTATAACCAGTTCGGAACAGGTTATAGGGTAGGGGGAGATGGGTTGAACCCTTTGGAGGAGGTTACGAGGTACGCATGCCCAACGACATTGCTACAGGTGCATGGTGTAATGGGGGCTAAAGCCCCCTGTTTGCCAGTCTGCAGCAATCCGTCAGCTAAAGCAGGCGGCAATTATGCGTTTCAAGGTAGGTTTGTCGCGCCTAGCCTAACGGCACTAAGGCAGCACCTTCCCCATTGTAGAGGTTACCCTTTTGGAGCAACGAATGGAAACTCCACGAAAAAGGTGCTTCCCATATTGGGCTCCGACTCGAACCAGATGCGGCCCTTGTACATCTCGATAAGATTCTTGGATATCGCCAATCCTAATCCGGTGCCGGAGGTTTTGGTGGTAAAGTTGGGGGTAAATATCTTCGACTTTACCTCTTCGGGTATGCCCTTGGCTTAGCATTTTCAATAGAGTAATGTAAAAAATCAAAAATATGCGACATGATGATTTTTGTTTATATTTGCATCAACATGCTTACCCCGCTTCCCATATGAACAGCGCGCTCAGGGTAAGCTTTTTATTTTCTGCCTATGAGTAAGATGCCATATACGAAATCGGCTCTTATGTATGCCGATCAGCTACAACTCCTACAACAGAGAGGTTTGGTTGTAGAAAACGAACCTAAAGCGATACATTTACTTGAAGTAATTAGCTACTACCGTTTAAGCGGCTATTGGTATCCAATGTTGGCAGATAAGCAGAATCACCAATTTAAGTTTGGTTCATCGTTTGAGGCTGCCTTCAATATTTACAAGTTTGACCGTGAACTTAGATTGCTTGTTCTGAGGGAGCTTGAAAAGATTGAAGTAGCTGTACGTGCAAAAATGATCTACGTGCTATCGCTTAGCCATGGTGCGTTTTGGTATTCCGATCCTAGCAACTTTTCCAAACCGGATAGGCATGCCGATACGTTATCAAAAATAGGAGCTGAAATCTCACGAAGCGATGAAGATTTTATCCAAGCCTTCTACAGGAACTATTCCGATTCGCTTCCACCTTGCTGGATGACGCTCGAAGTTTCGTCATTTGGAATACTGTCAAGCCTCTACAGCAATCTGAATCCGGGAAGAGACAAACGAGCAATTGCCAGCTATTTTGGGTTGACGGACAGTGTGCTTGCTTCATGGCTGCATAGCATTGTTTACCTGCGAAATTTATGTGCACACCATTCAAGGTTGTAGAACAGGGAAATGAGAATTCAGCCTATAATACCCCGTAGTCCCCGAAAACTATTTATAACCCAGCTAACCTATACTTCTCCCGATTCTGGGATGTCTCTTCCTTTAAACAGTAAAGTCTACTTTATCTTGTCCATGATTATTTACTTAATGAATACAATTAATCCCAAACATTCTGTACATCAAAGGTTCAAAATGCTGCTAGGGAAATATCCGAACATAGATACAAGGGCAATGGGATTTCCCGACAGCTGGCAGTCTGAACCTCTTTGGAGGTAGTTGCTTACATGTAGTATTGTGACTTCGTTTGGACGGAGTTGTGGCCTACCCTTTGGGAGCAACGAATGGAAACTCTACGAAAAAGGTGCTTCCCCTATTGGGCTCCGACTCGAACCAGATGCGGCCCTTGTACATCTCGATAAGATTCTTGGATATCGCCAATCCTAATCCGGTGCCGGAGGTTTTGGTGGTAAAGTTGGGGGTAAATATCTTCGACTTTACCTCTTCGGGTATGCCCTTGCCATTATCCTTTACCGCTAGCAGCACCCTATCCATGTTGGTGGATACCGAAATGGTAACGTTGGCCTTATGCTCGCTGTCGACCGATTGGGTGGCGTTTTTGATGAGGTTAACCAGCACCCGTTTAAGATGCTCCTGGTCTACATGAATGTAGGCCGGTTTGTCGGGCATAACCTGCTCGATGGCGAGGTTGGGAAAGCCGTCGAATACGGGTAGCGTTTCGGCAACCACATTTCTAAGGTCGATGATGGGGATTTGGCTGTCGAAGCTTATTTTGGCAAAGTTCGAGAACTCGTTGGCAATTTGGGCTAGCGAGTCGATTTGCTCCACCTGCGAGGTTGCAAATCGGTCGAACTGTTCGAGCCAGCGGTCGTCGTTCCTACCCTTTAGCATGATGAGGTACTGTAGGCTCAGCTTCATGGGGGTAAGCGGGTTTTTAATTTCGTGGGCAATTTGTCGGGCCATCTCGCGCCAGGCCAAGTCGCGCTCGCTGTTGGCCAGCTTATCGGCGCTTTGCTCCACCTGCGATATCATCTTATTAAATTCGATGATAAGGTCGCCAATCTCGTCGTTTTTGTGGTAGGGGATTGGCTTGGGATTGGTCTTGAGGTCGAAGATGCGCATCCGGTTGCGGATTTGTGCCAGCGGACGGGTTATGGAGTTGGAGATAAGAACGGCAATAAAGATTACCGGCAGCAGCAGCAGAATGAAGATGTTGGCCGTAGCGATGGCAATGGTGTAGAGCTCCTTGCGCAGGCTGTCGTACTGTAGGAAGTAGGGCAGGTTTACGTAGCCGATTAGCTTTCCGTTGTTGTCGGAAATGGGCGAGTACGACGAGGTGTAGGTCATACTTCCGATGCTCTCGTTATCTACGTAAAAGCCGTCGTAGCTAAGAGCTAGACTTTTAAATGCGTTGGGCGACATCTTGAACCCTTGCAGGCCATCGTAAAAGATCTCGGGGCGCGATGTGGCAAACAGCTCGCCATTTTTATTGTACAGGTTCACATCTACGTACAGGTAGTTCGATATCTTCACCAGCTCGTTGGTAATCGATTCGGGGGTGGGCGCATTCAGGGCGTTGTACACCGCTGGGATGGCGCTCTTCATTTTATCCTGTATGGTTTGCTCCTTGTAGGTTTCGAACCGTTTTATGCCGTACGCCAGCGATGCTACGGCCGTAAGAATAAGGGCTACGGTTAGCACCAGCACAAACGAGAGCGTTATCCGACCCTTAAAGGTTTGGAACGAAAGGATATCGTCGAGCGGGAACCGGCTAGTTTTTAGCACCAGCACGCTGGCCAAAACGAGTAGGATAAAGATGTACGAGAAGCACGACGCGATGTCGAAGAGCTTAAGCATGGGTCGCGAGATAACCATGGTGTTATGCTCGTCGAACCGGTAGTAGAGGTTCGAGTAGCCTTTCGATAGCCTAATGGATATGCTGTCTTTTTCTGTTGGTGGCGTAATAACGGATGGGTAGGCGTAGCTTCCGTTCTTTGCCATCAGGCTGCTGTCGAGGTAGTGGGCGTACTCGTACTCCTTGGCGCCTGTTTTATGCGGAATGTCTTTCTTGAGCAGCAGCTCGGGGTAGCCCGGATTGTTGCTGATGGTTTTGACGTCAAACTCAACGTATAGCGAGGTGTTACCGCCATTGCGGAGGTAGTCTATTTGTCCGATGTAGGAAATCTCGCCGGGGAAGTTGCGAATAAAGTAAAAGGCCGACTTCTTTATCCGGGTCCCTTTTTGCAGGAAGAGCTCGTCGAAGTACTTCTTGCAGCTGGTGGTCTTCTTTTCGTTGGGCAGGAAAAGGTTCGCGTTTACCGGACACACCGTTACAATTGGGGTGTACTTGCTAAGGTATCCTTTAAGAAAGGTTTTAACGATATGCTGGTTGATAGCGGCGATGTTTTTCGATGGGCTTTGAACCATCTTTTGGATTGCCGGATCGGTAATGATTTGCAGCGTTAGCTCGGGTAGTGCGGCTTCGAGCAGGGCATCCTTGTCGTTGTAGAGCGATTCGGCAAAGTTGATTCGGTTGGCCTCATCTTTAATAACCACAAAATGGCAGATGATTGTTGATGTGGCCACCGCCCAAATTACCAGAATAAGCGAGAGTTGGCTAATGCCAATGCGCATGTAGGCTTTTAGCTTAAAGAGGAAGATGGCGTACGTTACCAGCGCGGCCGTAAAGTAAACGGCAAACGAGCTGTCGGTTGGCGCAAAGGCGGCTCCGGCAATAAGTAGAGGGGTGGCGAGTATAATTGCCTTGGTTCGTGTAGCGATATCCCTAAAAAGTCGAAAGAATAGGCTTGAAAGCAGGATGAAGCAGATTATTACCAGCGCAATAATCAGGTAGATGATTAGCGAGTAGCGGCTGATCTCCGAAATCTTGATCACCCCAAACGAAATAGACGAGCTGTTTACCAAGCTGCATACCAGTAGGTGTGCGGCTGCTACGGTTAAGGTCATAAAGGCCGATAGGCCTAGCGCAAGGGTGTTGGGCGGCTGGCGCTTTTTTATTTTATAGTCGACATAGTGCGCGTAGATGCTAGAGCAAAAGGTGGTGAATATAAGTACGTAAATGGCCAGTACGGCTAGCGATGATGCCACTTTAGAGGAGTATATCTCGGGCGAGAATAGCTGTAGCGACGAGGATTGCTTAGCCAGTAAGCTGATGAGCACCACGCATAAGGTACTCCATGCCAGCAGCGAGAAGAAGAATAGCCTCGCCCTTCGTCCAAACGAAATGGATTGAAATACGCACCAACCCCCAATAATTAGAAGAATTAATGAAATGTAGACGAGTATGTTTTTGAGCGATTTGCTCGCGGTGATGCTCCGCTCCTTTTCGAGCGAAAACAGGGGCGTTTTGCCCAAACTAACGAGGTACGACTTTTTGGTAAGCGAATCGCTACCGTTGTGATTCTTGCATACCTGAAAGTATGAGGGGATTCCGAGTATGGGGTTGTACCTATTCTCCAAGAACCTATTGGTAAAGCGGTACTTCTTTTGAATCTCGATGCTAAGTATGGCCGACTTGCCCTTGTGCGTTACCCGCGATACGAGGAATAGCCCATCGTTAAAGGTGTACAGGCGCATGGTGGTGTCGAGCCGGGTAACCAGCGAGTCGGCAAAGTTGGGTATGGCGCTCCACGCCACCATGCGGTTGCCGTGGGTGAGGTAAACCCCCAGGTTGTCCTTCTTCAGCTTCGATATCAGCTTGCTGTCGAAGATGGCAAATGCCGCCTTTTGCGTGGTGTCGCTGGTGCTGAACCAGGCGTTCGCTATTTCGCGAAGCTGCTCCTTTTTATCGCCGATGGTATGCTCGATCTTTGCCACGTTGCTGTCGTTGTATGTCGACAGGCGGGGGGCGAGTAGCGCCGATAGGTAGAGCAATGCCGCTACGGCAACGATGGCGATGCCAACGTAGAGCAGCTTCTTGCGGCGAATGGGATTTCGTGGCTTACTGGTGGTGGTAAGGTTCTCCATTTATAATGGTATATGCTCTATACAGCTGTTCTACAAATATCAGCCTAACCATTTGGTGCGAAAAGGTCATTGCCGAAAGCGAGAGCTTGGCGTTGGCCTTGGCGTACACCTCCTTCGAAAAGCCGTAGGGACCGCCGATCACAAAGCTGAGCTTACGCGTGCCGGCCACCTGCCTCTTTTCGATGAATTGGGCGTAATCGACCGACGACAGCGAATCACCTCGTTCGTCGAGCAGCATCACAAAGTCGGAGTCCTTAATGAGGTTGAGGATTAGCTCGCCCTCCTTCTCCTTCTGCTGCTCCTCGCTGAGGCTTTTGGTACTTTTTAGGTCGGGTATCACCTTCATCTCGAACTGGCAGTAGTGCTTTAGCCGTTTCAGGTAGATGTCGATTCCCTCTTGAAGGTATTTTTGGTCGCTTTTCCCTATTAGTACTAGGTCGATTTTCATGCGTGAATGGTTGTATTTTAATTGTCGTATGCCGCCCGTGCAGGCGACCTTTTATTACGAGGGTTTAGTGGGTGTAAGTGTAGGCACTAAGGTAAGTAAAAAAGTATAACTACTCATCCCCATTGTTTGGTGGCACCATGTTCGTTTAAGGGCTGATCCTAGGGATTTCGTGTTTAAAAATATTTATCGATACTCACCAACCACCCCGCCCTACGGGCACCCCTTCATGAAAATCAATAACATTAATGGAAGGAACAAATTATCCTCGGAGTGGCATTGGCTTCGCCGAACTCGCTTTGCTCGGTTCCGTGCTTGGCACCGGAGGTAATGAATTGCC
>CAXYUU010000040.1:0-13971 GCA_964292015.1 uncultured Acetobacteroides sp. | reverse complement strand
AATATAACTTGTATTACGAGAGCCTCCATTTAAGATAGACAGCGTCGCGTTTACATCATTGATAGTCTGAGCATCAAGCAACGTATTAACATTAACCAAAGTCTGAGTTAATTCTTGTATTGCAACATCCGCTTTTTTGGTGATGGGAGACAAATCATCAATCATAGACGGAGCAATAGAAGCCATAAGGGTATCACCTCTTGATGCTGGCACATTATACCCTTCGAATTGCAAACGAATGGCCTTAGAACCCATGAAGTCGGTATTAAAAATCTCAGCAACAGCCGTTTTAGGAATCCGTACATCTTTATCAATAGCCAACTCTACAATTATTCTATTGGGATCATTTTTGTCTAAAGTAATATCTTGAACTACCCCAACTTTGTATCCATGGACAAAAACAGGAGAAGATGTCTGAAGATCTTCGACCTGCTGATATAATACGTAATAGGAATTTGCAGAACCAATAATATTTCGTCCCTTCAGAAAATTAGTTCCCCAAAAAAGAGCAACCAAACTCAAAACAACTGCAACACCAATTTTAATCTCTCTCGAAATTTGCATATCAACTATTTATACTTCATTAAAATCAAACATAATCGAATTGAAAAGCTCCAATACTACTTACTTAACAGGTACAAGCCTTCCAACCTCGAACGCAACTACAAAAGCATCATGATGCCTACTCCGCACCTTTCGCATGTAAACATTAGCATCGTGTAAATTGTTAAAAGAGCCTACACAATACTTATATACACCATCGACCAATACCTCATCAACTTCGCTACCAAGTCTTCTCTTTTGAGTACTAGTTAGCGCTCGACCCTTAGATCCGGCAATTTGAACACGATAAATGGTTGTAGATTTACCATCTCCTTCCGTATTATTTGCATTTGTTACATCAACAGAAGCCGGTGTTTCTACAACATTTAACCTGCTGCTAGTATCTTTTTTTTGAACAACTACCTCCCTATCTATCTTTTCAACAAAATTCTTCATTTCGTAATTAGCCTTATAGACTCTGAAGGAATGATAAATAGATTCAGCAAGTTCGTTTTGCCCCGATTCGGTAAGCATGTACTGCTCATCCTTTGAATTCGACAAAAACCCCAGCTCAACGAGCACACTTGGCATTGCAGTCCGCCAAAGAACAAGAAAGCCAGCCTGCTTTACCCCCCTATCCGTTCTACTTGCCAAACTCGTAAGCTGATTTTGAACTAGCTGAGCAAAATATAGACTCTGATCCAAAAACTTGCTTTGCATCATTGAAAATATAATATAAGACTCCGCCGATTTAGGATTAAACCCCTCGTACTTCGAGTTATAGTTATCCTCCATAATGATAGCCGAATTCTCGGTTGATGCAACCTCGAAATTACTCGCACTCTTATGCAAGCCCATCACGTATGTTTCTGCACCAAAAGGAGCAGAACTCCGGTTCGAATTAGCATGAATGGATATAAAAAGGTTAGCTCCATTCTTGTTAGCAATACTGCTACGAACATCGAGAGGTATGAAAACATCCGTATCGCGGGTAAAGATCACCTTTACATCCTTATGATTATCGGAGATTAGCTTCCCAAGCTTCAAAGCGACGGCTAAGGTTATATCCTTTTCCATGCAATTATGCCCCTTTGCCCCTGGATCCTTTCCCCCATGACCAGCGTCGATAACAACTTTAGTCAGCAAAGAACGGGTACTACTTTGGCAAAAAGCGTTATAAAAGCCTAAAGAAAATGCACATACCAACAATATGCCTAAACGATTAGTAAAAAATGCGCCATTCTTTATAGAAAGCATTAGAGTAATATTTGATTTTTGTTTAGTTTTGAGGGTCGTGTGAGTAATGACATAGAGCAAATTTAATCAATATTTATAAAGTTGAGCAGAACATCCTTAAACTCTGTTAGAAAATTAGCATTTGCGCTAGTCCTTCTACCGACAATTTACGCTGCAAGTGGTGTTACGGTAAATCGGGCTAATCCTTACAAGGCACACGTTAGTACAGACTCTACTTTAGCTGACACAGTTAAGAAGAAAAACCAAAAAATTGACGACCCAATATTTTCTACAAGCGAAGATTCCATTGTATATAATGTATCAGGTAAGAAAGTCAGCCTTTATGGCAAAGGACAGGTAAAGTACCAGAAGTCGCAGCTTGACGCTAACTTTATTGAGCTGAACACCACCAACAAGGTTGTTTTTGCAAAGGGAACACCCGACAGTACCGGGCGACTTGCGGGTAAACCTATCTTCAAAGACGGGGGTGAAACTCTTAATATGGAAACCATCTTCTACAACTTTGATACGAAGAAGGCAAAAATCACCAACATCATTACCAAGCAGGAGGACGGCTTCCTTCATAGTACCATTACCAAAAAAATGCCCGACAACAGCATTAACATTGCTAATGGAAAGTACACAACTTGCGATCTAGAGCATCCTCACTTCTACCTAAACGTATCGAAGGCAAAGGTGATTCCAAACAAACGAATAGTTTTTGGACCGGCAAATTTGGTTATCGAAGATGTACCAACGCCGCTATTCCTGCCCTTTGGTTTTTTCCCAAATACCAAAGGCCGCTCATCGGGTATTCTACTTCCAACTTACGGAGAAGAACGAACTCGAGGTTTTTACATCGGCAACGGAGGGTACTACCTTGGTCTTAACGAATTCTGGGACTTAGAGCTTAGAGGATCGCTATACACCCTTGGATCGTGGCAGGCAAGTGCAGAAACACGTTACAAGAAGTTGTACCGCTACTCGGGAACCTTTAAGATTCAGGTTATGCACAACGTCATTGGCGATAAGGGGTCGACCGACTACTTTAAAAGCAACGACTATACCTTTAACTGGTCGCACACGCAGGATGCAAAGGCACACCCCGGCACCACCCTTTCGGCATCGGTGAACTTTAGCACTTCGGGCGCACGCTACTTTACGTACCAAAGCCCTAGCCAAAACTTGGCCACCTCGGCCAGCTCGAGCATATCGTACTCGAAATCGTGGAGGGATAAGCCGTACAACCTATCGGTAGGCCTTACCCACTCGCAGAACAATACCGACAGCATATACACCTTTGGCCTGCCATCGCTATCGTTTAACGTAAACCGCATCCAACCATTCCTCCGCAAAAAAGGTGGGGATGGTAAGGTGAGATGGTACGAACGTTTTGGCCTGTCGTATTCGGGAGAGCTGAACAACCAGCTTACCGTTAAGGAAAAAGACCTATTTGCAGGTAGATTTGAAAACCGGTTCAAGAACGGTATTCGACATTCGGTTCCGTTAACCTACAACTTCAACCTGTTTAACTACTTCAACTTTTCGCCAGGGGCTACCTACGAGGAGAAATGGTACCTAAGCACCATCAAAAAAACTTGGAACAACAATGCAAAAAGGTTGGATATTGACACGGTAAAAGGGTTCAAACGAGCATACAACTACAACTTTGGGATCGGAACATCGACAACTGTGTACGGCCTTTTCACCTTTAAAAAAGGGATGGCCATTCAGGCAATTCGTCATAAGATGACCCCGTCGGTTAGCTACTCGTACACGCCCGACTTTGCCAATCCGCGATATGGCTTCTTCAAAACGGTTCAAACCGATACGATGGGACACACCCAACGCTACTCGATTTTTGAACAGGGAATATACGGAGGCCCATCGGCAGGTAACTCCAGCGCGCTTAGCTTCTCGTTGGGTAACAACTTCGAGATGAAGGTTCGCTCGAAAAAGGATACCGTCACCGGATATAAAAAGATTAAGCTGCTCGAAAACCTGTCGTTTTCGGGATCGTACAACTTTTTGGCCGACTCGATGAAGCTGTCGAACATCAGCTTTACGGGTAACACGCAGCTGATGGAGAAGCTGACGCTATCGTTTGGAGGATCGCTATCGCCCTACGCCATTACGCCAAACGGACAAATAACCAACCAGTACCAGTTTAACAACAACAAGAAGCTGGCTCGGCTTACCAACTTTTCGTTTACCCTCGACTGGTCGCTGTCGGGTGCCGAGGCAAACAACGTAAACACCGCAAACAGCAGCAGAAACCCCATCGTCAGCCAGCGAAGCATAGAGGCCGGTACGCCGGCGTACATCCCCTATGCCAACTTTAGCGTACCGTGGGATCTTCGCTTTGGCTATACCTTTAACTACTCCAAACCGGGCAACCTGTCGACCATAAGCCAGATTCTGAACACCTCGGGAAACATTAAGCTCACCAAAAAGTGGGCGGTAAACGCCACATCGGGTTACGACTTTACGATGAAAAACATCTCGTTTACCCAAATTGGAATAACACGAGACCTGCACTGCTGGAACATGAACTTTAGCTGGATACCAATAGGCCAGTTCCAAAGCTGGAACTTCTCGATTCAGGTAACATCGGGGATGCTTAGGGATGCGCTGAAGTACCGCAAGAACGAAAGCTACATCGACAGACAGTACGGTTACTAACACATAAACCCAACAACCATGAAAAGAATCATCAACACCGAAAAGGCGCCTAAAGCAGTAGGCCCATACAGCCAAGCGGTAGAGGCAAACGGAACGCTATACATATCGGGCCAGCTTCCTATCGACCCTGCAACGGCAGCATTTGCCGAAGGCGGCATTAAGGAGCAAACCGTTCAGGTATTCAAAAACATCGAGGCGATTCTTGATGCAGCCGGATACACCCTCGACGATGTGGTAAAATCGACCGTGCTGCTTAACGATATGAACGACTTTGCCGCCATGAACGAGGTGTACGCATCGGTTTACACCCGCGACATGCCAGCCAGAGTGGCCTACCAGGTAGCCAAGCTGCCAATGGGTGCGCTGGTTGAAGTGGAAACTATTGCCGTTAAATAGATTTCTCGATAGGAGATATGAGATTTGAGATGTAAGATGTGAGAACAGAAGTCATCGCAACCATTTTTCAAAATCAAAGATGAAGGGGCAGGATCGCATCAGCAAAACGTAGGCTGAACGAAAGCCAAAGCCCTCCATCAACCCAAATAAGAAGCCTCGCCCCCGCGGGGCTTTTCTTTTTTCCGCAAAGTTCGAATTCGACCGCACGAATTGAATAGAAGGTATATATTTGCACCAAACAACTGCACACCCATGTCCGACATCCACACCATACTAGCAAAGCACGAGCTGGGGTTCAACGACCTCGTTGCCCTACTATCATCTACCGGCGACGACCGCAAGGCGCTGTTCGAGGCGGCGGCCAAAACCAAGGCCGAGCAGGTGGGCAACGTGGTGTACCTCCGTGGGCTCATCGAGTTCTCGAACGTTTGCCGAAAGAACTGCCTGTACTGCGGCATTCGGCTCGACAATAAAGCGGTGGAGCGCTACACCCTCGACGACACCCAAATCATCGAGGCCGCCAAGTTTGCGCTCGACAACCGGTACGGTTCGATAGTTATACAGGGAGGCGAAATTACCTCGCCCGCCTTTACCCTACGGATAGAGAACCTGCTTCGCGAAATAAAAACGCTATCGAACGGGCTGCTGGGCGTTACCCTGTCGCTGGGCGAGCAGAGCGAGGATACCTACCAGCGCTGGTTCGACGCGGGGGCGCACCGCTACCTGCTGCGCATCGAATCGTCGACCAAGAGTTTGTACAACCAGATACACCCCAACGACGCCAACCACGTGTACGAGGATCGGATTGAGGCGCTGCGCCTGCTGAAAAAGGTGGGCTACCAGGTAGGAACGGGCGTGATGATTGGCCTCCCCCACCAAACCATCGACGATTTGGCGCGCGACCTGATGTTTTTCAAGCAGCTCGACATCGACATGTGCGGCATGGGCCCCTACATCGAGCATCACGACACACCGCTGTACGCCGAGCGCGACAGCCTGATGCCGCTTCAGGATCGGTTCGACCTGGCGCTGCGGATGATTGCCACCCTGCGCGTATACATGAAGGATATCAACATAGCGGCGGCCACCGCGCTGCAGGCCATCGACAAGATAGGCCGCGAGAAGGCCATTAAGGTGGGCGCCAACATCATCATGCCCAACATCACCCCGGGTGCCTTCCGCGACAGCTACAAGCTGTACGAGAACAAGCCCTGCACCGACGAGTCGGCCGAGGAGTGTACCGGCTGCCTAGATGCCCGCATCAGCCTTACCGGCGACGAAATCGGCTACGAGCAGTGGGGCGATTCGCAACATTTTGGCAAAAAGAAACGGTAGCCACCAGCACCACCCTTCCTCCTTTCTTCTGACACCCGTCAGAGACCTCAAAATAGTCTTTTGGGCTTTCTGACACCCGTCGGAGACTTCAAAACGAAATTTTGAGGCTTCTGACACCCGTCAGAGACTCCAAAATCGAACATTTAGGGCTTCTGACGCCAGTCAGAGACCTCAAAACGAAATTTTGGGGCTTCTGACACCCGTCGGAAACCTAAAAAGAGTTCGAACAGCTTCCGACACCCGTCGGAGACTACACCATCCAACACCTATTCCGCTGCTTTCTTAGGAAAGAGATCCCTTATTGTACAGCTGGATCTTCTGTAAGCTTACAGAGAGCCCAAAATCCTCATTTGGGGTCTCTGTAACTTTACAGAAAGCCCAAAATTTCCATTTGAGGTCTCTGTAACTTTACAGAAGCCTCAAAAGTTCCATTTGGGGTCTCTGTAGCTTTACAGAAGCCTCAAAATCTTCATTTGGGCTCTCTGTAACTTTACAGAAGCCTCAAAATCTTCATTTGAGGTCTCTGTAACTTTACAGAAGCCTCAAAAGTTCCATTTGGGGTCTCTGTAGCTTTACAGAGAATTTAAATCCAAGCGTAAGAATCTCCTCCTCGGGGAGGAGAGGTCAAATCCTTTTTTTGAAGCCTCCGCCTCGGGGAAGAGGCCTCAAAATTTCCATTTGAGGTGTCCTCCTCGGGGAGGAAGCTTCAAAATCGTAGAGTTGGGGCTTCTGCCTCGGGGAAGAAACCCCAAAAGTTACTTTTGAGGTTTCCGCCTCGAGGAGGAGACGTCAAAACCACTTTTGGGGCTTCCGTCCTGGGGAGGAGAATTTACCGCACGAAAAAAGGGCCATCCCCATTTGGAGATAGCCCTATTTTTTAGGTCGTGTCTAAAAGTACAGGTCGCGTTCGCCCTGCTTAATCTTATCGAGGCGCACCATGAGCTCCTCCTTAAACTTATCGCCGTCAAGTTCGGCAATCGTTTCGTCGATGAGCGCCCATCCCTTAGCGGCAACTGGTGGCGTAGCGTAATCCTGGATGTACTCGGCAAGGGTGAGCACCGCGTTGGGCGTGCAGAACCGCTTGATGAACCCAGGAACCGAAAACTCCATGAAGTGCTCCCCTGTCCTACCCCTTCGGTAGCAGGCGGTGCAGAACGAGGGCAGGAACTTGTTGTCGAGTAGGTCGTCGATAACCTCCGACAGGCTGCGGTCGTCGTTAATCTTAAACTGCTCGCGCTTCAGATCCTGGTTATCCGATAGCTCCTCCTCGGCGTAGCTGCCAATTTCGAGCTTGGTGCCGCCATCGAGCTGCGACACGCCAAATTCGAGGGCCGAGTTACGAATCGAGGCCGGTTCGCGGGCGGTAAGGATCAACCCGGTATAGGGAACCGCCAAGCGTAAGATGGCGATGAGCTTTACAAAATCTTCGTCGTTCACCATGTACTCGGGCGACACGTTCATCTCCGAGGCATCCTTAATACGGGGGAACGATATGGTATGCGGCCCCACGTTGTAGCAGGCCTCCAGGTGGTTGGTATGACGCACCAGCGCCATCACCTCGTAGCGCCAGTCGTACAGGCCAAACAGAACGCCAAAGCCATTATCGTCGAGCCCCACATCCTGCGCACGGTCGAATGCCGTTAGCCTCCAGTCGAAGTCGCGCTTTGGCCCCGATACGTGGTAGTGCTGGTAGGTTTCGGGATGGTAGGTCTCCTGAAATATCTGGAAGGTGCCAATGCCCGCCTCGTGAATGAGCTTAAAGCCGGCATGGTCGAGCGGCGCGGCATTGAGGTTAACGCGTCGAATTTCGCCGTTACCCTTTTTTACCGAGTACACGGTGCGCACGCAGTCGGCCATAAACTGGGCGTCGTAGCTTTTATGCTCGCCCAACGATAGCACCAGGCGCTTTTGGCCTACACTCTCAAGGGCTTCTACCTCCTTAATAAGCTGTTCTTTGGTAAGGGTAACCCGCTGCTGCTCCTTGTTGGTGGAGCGGAATCCGCAGTACAGGCAGTTATTCTGGCACAGGTTGCCCAAGTAAAGCGGGGCAAAAAGCACCATACGGTTGCCGTACACGCGTTTCTTGAGCTCGCGGGCGCCTTGCTTTATCTCCTCTACCAGGATAGGATCGGTGGTTTGAACCAGCACGGCGGTATCGGCTAGCGACAGGCGCTGCTTGCCAAGCGATTTCTGAATAATGGCGCGAACCGCTTCGGCCGATGGCTCGGCGCTACTGATGTAGCCCCAAATTTCGTCGGGATCGATAAAAGGTTTCGACTTTTCGTCGGCAATACGATACTGCTCGGGGGTAAACTTCATGGCGTTATATGTTAGTTTAGGAATTACTGCGGTTGGGATTGGAATTAGGCGTAGCCGGCAACAGAATCGACTTGATGGTTACGCCCGGCAGGCGCCCCACAGGTCCGGTAAAGGCTCCAATATCGTCGGTAGTACCCTCGAGCACAAGCGAGATAACGCTTATGGCACGGTCGGCCAAAGGTAGCCCCTGGCGACCCAAAATGATGTGGGAATGTTTTGATATAAGGGAGTTGAGCAGCTCTACTGCACTCCTATTTTCGACAACTATTAAAGCTGCCCCTATTCGCTTTTCCATCAGAGAAACCTTTGGATTAGACATTATGTTATGTTGATCCTCGAACCGGAAAACCAGCCTGTCAGATCGGTCACACCACATGGTGCGGCATTTTTACGCAAAAATAGAAAGAATGATGCTAGCTCGTTTTCCGTTTAAGCGATCGTTCCTTTACAAAGAAGGCAACCTTTTCGAGCGAGGTAATCATATCGTACTCCTCGTGGTAAATGTTATCGGAAAAGTTGATGGGCGTCGAGGTAAAGTTTAGCACGCCCTTAATGCCCGCCCGTTCTATAATTTCGACAAGCGACGAAGCCGAACTTGGAGAGGCGGTAACAACGGCAATGGTAATATTCTCCTTCTTAACAATATCCTCGAACTGCTCTACGCTGTAGCACATCACGCCAGACTGCATGGTGCCAATCTTAGCCGGATCGATATCGAAGGTAGCCTTAATGTTCAGCTTAGACCGCTTACCGTAAAAGTAGGCAGTAATAGCCTTGCCCAAATTGCCCATTCCCAAAACGGCAACATTCTGACCGTCCTTATTGTCCAGAATTTTAGAGATAAGATCGATAAGCTCCTTCACATCGTATCCCTTTTTGGTCATGCTCGAAAACCCAATCAGCATCAAATCGCGGCGTACCTGCACGGCAGTATTGCTATGTAGATTGGCCAATTCGTGCGAATAGATATGAGTTTTGCCATTCGAGAGGCAATTAAAAAGCGTTCTTCGGTATTCACTGAGCCTTTCAATAGTTTTTTCTGGCAACTTCATAAAACAGGTTGATAAAAAGAGCGATAAATTTGGGTGAGCACTATCGAACAAATGCTAACTAAATCATACATTTAGATGGTATTATTAGCTAACTTTGGAAGATAGGCGCAAGATATGAAAATTTTGACAACGAAATTATAGTATTCACGTTGATAAGCAGAAAATACGATTAGCAGCAGTAGAGACCTAAAATAGTGGTACCAAAACGACCAGACAAATGGAAAACCAGCTGTACACCATCAGTAGGCAAGCATGCGTAACCTGTTACGCATGCATACGGGTTTGCCCGGTAAAAGCGATAGCGGTTGGGCAAAATGGCGACAACCTACAAATAGTTAAGGAACGCTGTATTGGATGTGGCCTTTGCGAGGAGTCCTGTCCGGTAGATGCCATCAGCTACCAAAAGACGATTCGGGAGTGCTACTCGCTCATCGATAGCGGAGGGGCAGTTGCCGCACTTTGCGAGCCATCGATATCGGCCGAATTCCCCGACATAACCGACTACCGTAAGTTCTCGCAGATGCTTCGGGCCATTGGGTTTACCAACGTGTACGAGGTTTCGTTTGGCGTCGACTTGGTGGCAAAGCAGTACGCCAACCTGCTAAGAGAGTTCAACGGCAAGTACTACATCACCTCGCTATGCCCGTCGATGGTTTCGCTGGTCGAAAAGTACTACCCCGAGCTGGTGCCCAATCTTGCCCCTATCGCATCGCCCATGGTGGCCTCGGCAAAGGTGGTAAAGCAGCTGCATAAGGATCAAATAAAAATTGTGTACATCGGCCCATGCGCCGAAAGTAAGAACGAGGCCAAGCGCTACCCCGGCCTCATCGATGCCGTGATAACCTTTAGGGAGCTGCGCGAAATATTCGACGAGCTCGACATCAAAGAAACTACGCTAGAATACTCCAACTTCGATCCTCCATTCGGAGCCGAAGGCGAGCTGTACCCCTTAAGAACGGGCTTCCTCGAAGCAGCCCACATCTCGCAAAACCTCCTCACCGGCGATATGACCACCGTTTCGGAAGGCGAAAACCTCATCACCCTGCTCGATTCATTTGAGCGCAACATCGATAACGTAAAGAGCCACTTCAACTGCTTTATGTGCCACGGCTGCCTAATGGGGCCCGGCACCACCAAGCTAAAGAACTACCAAGTTCGTAGAGCCGAGGTTACCAAGTTTGCCCGTAAAAGAATCGAATCGCTCGACAGGGAGGTATGGAAGAAGGATATTAAACGGTTTCAGTACATTCCACTTGACACCACGTTTAGGGAGGATAACCAGCGAATTGACAATATCCCCGATGATATTACCGAGGGTATCTATACCGAAATGAACAAAGACTTAACGGGTCAAAACCTCGACTGTAAGGGTTGCGGATTTAGCTCGTGCAAGGCAATGGCCATTGCCTCCTACTGCGGATTGGCATCGCCAAGCATCTGCCTACTAAACAACAAAAAAACAATTACCAAGCAGCGCCATCTGCTGAAGACCGAAACCGAAAAGTACAATAAAACAAAGGAAGCCCTAGCCGAATCGGAGGCTCAGGCCAATAAAGCGAAAGCTATTGCCCAGGAGGCTCAAGAAAACCTCTATGCAACCATACGGAAGCTGCCATTCGGGGTGGTCTTTATCGATAAAAGCCTAAAGGTGGTGTACTCAAACGACAGCTTTGTAGAGCTACTTGGCAATGATGCCATGGAGATAAACGAGGTGGTACCCGGACTTATTGGCGCACAGCTCAAATCTCTTCTTCCAAAGGAAATATTCAACCAGTTCCTCCTTGTTACCAACAATCCGAACGACAGCGTAAATAAAGACTTTAAGTATAAAGATCATCTGCTCAACGTTCAGGTATTCAACATGGGCAAAGGGAATTTGGTGGGCGGAATGCTCCGAAATTTGCTCATGCCCGAAATCCAAAAGGAGGAGACAATTCGACGAATAACCGAAGTTATAGACAAAAACCTCATGATTGTCCAAAAAATCGGCTTCCTCCTTGGCGAAGGAGCAGCCGAATCGGAGCGAATGCTCAACTCCATCATCAAAACATTTAAGCAAGACCAAATTGACGAAAACCTGTAGATAAGCTGCCCAATGAATAGCTTCCCATTTTTTATTGAAGTTGCCTACAGCCAAAAGTCGCATCACGAAGAGCGTATCTGTGGCGATGTCTTCCTATCGAAAAGAACCGAGGGCAAACAACGGGTAATTATCGTGCTCTCCGATGGTATGGGCCACGGGGTGAAGGCCAATATTTTGGCCACCCTTACGGCAACCATGTCGCTAAGCCTTACCGAAGAGCACAAAAACCCGAACTCGATTGCGCAGCTAATTATGAAAACGCTGCCCGTATGCAGCCAGCGCCAAACTACCTACTCCACCTTTACCATAATTGACATCGACCTTAATAACGACGTGCTGGTTATCGAGTACGACAATCCTCAAACCCTTATAACTAGGGAAAAGGAGATTTTTGAGCCCGAGTGGCACTGCATTGTAACCGAAGGCGAAAGAAAACGGAACAAGGAGATACTCAGCTGCCGATTTAGTCCGAAGAAAGAGGATCGGATTATATTCTGGACCGATGGAATAACCCAGAGTGGCATTGGCACCGAGGAGTACCCCCAAGGATGGGGAATAAAAAATGCCATCGAATTTGCCAAGAAGATAGTTACTGCAGAGCCCCAAATATCGGCTCAAAAGCTGGCTTCGAAAGTGGTAAACATGGCCTCCATGAACGACAGCTGGCAGCTAAACGACGATGCAACCTGCGTGGTTGCTTACTTTAGAACACCCCGCAAGCTGCTAATTTGCTCCGGCCCACCGTTCGACCCCGAAAACGACCGATTACTTACCGACAGGATAAAAGATTTTGAGGGCAAAAAGATTATTTGCGGGGCAACAACGGCCAATATCGTGTCGCGAGAGTTTCGGCAGCCAATCGTCGACAACCTTATCTCCAACGACCACGAGCTACCTCCAACCTCAAAAATGAAGGGAGTAGACTTGATAACTGAGGGAATCCTAACGCTCAGCAAGACGTACCTGATCCTCGATAAGTACAACGAGAAAATTGAACTAGGTAACGGCCCTGCCGATGAGCTCGCCCGATTTATAGTCGACAGCGACGAAATAACCTTTGTTGTTGGCACCCGCATCAACGAAGCCAACCAAGACCCAAGGCTCCCTATCGAGCTGGAGTTGAGACGAACGCTGATAAAAAGAATGAAAACCCTCCTTGAGCAAAAGTTCCTAAAGGAGGTAGATATCGAGTATATTTGATGTAGGAGATATGAGACGTGAGACGTGAGACGTGAGACCAAACGCTTACGCCGACATATCTAAAATCTCACATCTTCTGTCTCATATCTTATATCTATCATATTGCCACATTATCAACCTTTGCCTCAATCACCTTTTGAATCTCTTCGGGTAGATTAGAAAAAAAGTTGTACCCGGTTTTGGATTCGATGTCGTCTACAGACACCCTGTAGTAACCCCACGATCTATTCGAGGCAGTTTGATCGTTTGGCATCCAAACGGCAATTGTCCGTGTCTTAGCATCAACCCTACCAATATCATTCTCTCCATTATACAGCACAATGGCAACCTTCCATGTGTATTTGGGTACGACAACACCTCCGCTTAGCTGTTCCTTATAGCCATATCTGCCAGTGCCCCCCATACCCGATGGCCCTGCTACAATATAGAGTTCATGATTCGATGCAGTTAACGAACGACAGTAGCCTTCAAAATCGGCCCAAGGCTTTTGATTGTTATTAGGTGCCTGAGGCATCATGTTGGTCATCAAAAATGTGGCAGAATTATCATTAACAGATTTAGTCCGATCAGCCGAAGGACAAATATGTCCCCTATCAAATCCAGAACCACTAAAGCCGTAAGTATCGACAGCAAACCAGCTAGACGGCAAGGTAGCATCGGCTCTAAAGTTTTCTTGACGACCTAATGATCCCAGCCAAGATAAGCTCAAATGCCAACTCGCCCAATTTGCCGTATGCTTCGAATTATTATAGGAAAGAACGTACTGACTTTTGACCATTAAAAAGTTATCGGCAGCAAGAATACTAGCAGAAGCACCCGAAGGATTTCCCATTGCCATATTTTCGCCTTGGTTCGGAGGCCCTACTTCAATCGGATTCGAAACCGATATATCTCCCTCCTCTCTATAGCACGACGAAACTACTACCGTGACTATCAATACAAATAAGAGTTTTTTCATCTTTTTACTGTTCCTGAAAAATGGACTACAATATTACAGATTGTAAGCAACTTCCAACACAGACAAAAAAAAATCTTTATTTTTAACTTAAATTTAATGAATCTATATTTTTTTTTATAGCTTTATGGTCTTTTCCATAAATGTTTTTGGATCCGTTTTCAACATAT
>CAXYUU010000039.1:0-14297 GCA_964292015.1 uncultured Acetobacteroides sp. | reverse complement strand
TTGGTAAATCATTCTTTCGCTGCAAACATACGAGCGGGGGATAATCTTCGAAATGAAGTAGGGTCATTTCTTAAACACGAAATCCCTGCCACAAAAGGTTCCGTAAATGTTCGGTCGTGTGTCGTGTGTCGTGATACTTGTGTCCCACATCTCATATCCCACATCGCATATCTCACATCTCAAGTCTCAAGTCTCATATCCCAAATTCCCCATGAAAAAAATATTAACCTTACTAGCTGCGGCTCTACTATGGGTAGGTGCTGCAGAGGGCCAGACTATTGTCCAAACGGTACGCGGCAAGGTGTACGATGTAGAAACGCAGGCTCCGATTCCGGGTGCCAACATAGCCATCTCGGGATTTGCGCTGGGCGGATCGAGCACCACCGATGGCAGCTTTAGGGTGTCGAATGTGCCCGTGGGCAGGCACGATATTGTAGCCACCTTTGTAGGCTACGAATCGGCAACCCTACCCAACATGATTATCACCTCAGGTAAGGAGGTTGTCCTCAACATCGGCCTAAAGCAGTCGGTTAGGCTGATGGAGCAGGTGGTGGTAAAGGGCAATACCCGTAAGGATCGCCCCATAAATACGATGGCCAGCATTAGTGCCCGCTCGTTTTCGGTAGAGGAGACCCGCCGCTATGCCGGTGGACTCGACGATCCTGCCCGTATGGCCTCGGCCTTTGCCGGGGTAACGGTGGGCAATATTCAGGATAACGCCATCATCATTCGGGGAAACTCACCCAAGGGGGTTTCGTGGAGGCTCGAAGGGGTTGAGGTTCCCAACCCTAACCACTTTGCCGGAGGAAACGTGTCCGGCGGCGGGTTTGTCAGCATCTTCAGCAGCCAGGTGTTGGCCAACTCCGATTTCTACACGGGCGCCTTCCCTGCCGAGTACGGCAACGCCCTAGCCGGGGTTTTCGACATGAAGCTCCGCGTGGGCAACAACGAGAAGCGCGAATACACCGCCCAAATTGGTGTTATGGGTATCGACTTTGCCTCCGAAGGACCGTTTAAAAAGGAAGGCAGCTCATCGTACCTCTTCAACTACCGCTACTCCACGGCCGGATTGCTCAGCAAGATTGGTATAATCCCTTCGGATCAGGTGCCCGTTTACCAAGACCTATCGTTTAAGCTGAACTTCCCTACGGCCAAGGCTGGCACCTTTTCGGTTTGGGGAGTGGGCGGCATCGACAACAACAGCGAGCCAGTTGATGACGACTCCACCAAGTGGAAAACCAACTGGGATAGGCTAAAGGGCAATTGGGATTTATACTCCGGGGCAACGGGCGTATCGCACCGCTACACCGTTGGTAAATCGTACATCAGCACCACCATATCAGCATCGGGCACCTCCAACAAGATGAACCAAACCCGCTACGACGACCTGATGCAGATGCGCCCCAACTCCGACATCAAGAGCAACACCTCCGCCCTAACGTTTAACACCTACATCAACAACAAGCTGAGCACCCGCCATACGCTCCGCGCCGGGCTAACGGTTAAGCAGCTATTCTACGATTTGGATATCAGCAGCAGCACCATCGATGAAAAGCCGGACACCTACCAGAATCTGGTACTCGAAAAGGGACAGAGCACCCTCTCCGAGGCCTACTGGCAAAGCCGCTACCAGGTATCGTCGGCCATTACGGTAAATGCAGGGGTCAACGCCAGCTACTTTGCCCTCAACAAAAACTACTCTGTCGATCCCCGGTTCAGCATCAAGTGGCAGCTGGCCTCCAAGCATGCCCTGACCCTTGGTTTGGGAAAGCATAGCCAGCTCGAGGAGCTTCGCATGTACTTTGTAAGAACGAACAAAGACGGTGCCGACCACTATCCCAACAAAAACCTCAACTTCTCACAGGCGCAGCACATCGTCGTAGGCTACGACTGGTCGATTAGCGACAAGCTTCGATTAAAAGCCGAGGCCTACTACCAACACCTGTACAGGGTGCCCGGTATCGCCGACAGCTCCTACTCGATGATTAACTCTACCCAAGACTGGGCCTTTCGCGATGCGCTAGTTAATAATACCAAGTGGAGAAATGTGGGCATCGACCTAACCCTAGAGCGATTCCTTACCGATGGGGTGTACTACCTGGCAACCGCATCCATATTCGACTCGAAGTACAAGGGTGGCGATGGCGTTTGGCACAACACCCGATTCGACAAAGGTTACTCGTTCAACTTCCTTGTGGGTAAGGAGTACGAGCTGAGTAGAAGTAGGGTATTCGGCATTAACGCACGGCTCAACTACCTTGGCGGTGAGCGCAAAACGCCGATCAATACCTCCGAGTCGATTAAGGAGAAGAGCGTTGTTTACGACGAGTCGCGAGCATTCGACGAGCAGTACCCGGCAATCTACTACCTCGACCTTACCCTAAGCTACCGCACCAATAAAAAGCACTACTCGGGTACCTGGGCACTACAAGTTAAGAATATGCTTGGCTCGCCTATCAATAGCGGCTACGCCTACAACTACAAATCCAAAACTATCGAGGAGCAAAAGATTACCATGGTGCTACCGGTACTTAGCTACCGAATAGACTTTTAACACACCCCTAACAACAATAAAAGGCAGCCTAATGAGGTTGCCTTTTTTGATTATGAAAAGAAGCATCAATTCTAGATTGATAATAATCCCCCGATTATTCAACCTCAAATAGTCCGCTTTTATAGTCAAAGGTCAAACAGCGACCTTTAAATAGGCTTGTTCCAATCCGCCCATCTCCGTTAATGAAATAGAGTTTTTCATTCCTATTCTCCTTACCTACTTCGTCGACGACAAACAGCTTTCCGTTAATTAAAAAACTAAAATCAGGATAGTATACTTTTTTCGAAAAAATATTGCTTACAACTCCAAAATCAAAACTTCTACGATGTTTCGGATTCCTACATTTATACTTAGTTTCTATACTATTAAATAGTGTCACATCATTTGCACCTGTGTCAAGATGAAAATTAGCGTAACGCCCATTCGATAATTTCAATCTCACAAAAGGGTCAGTAATCGAATAAAAAACACGGGGGGTCATAGAACTATCGCTTCCTAACGAACGCGATAAGGTAAAACGATTATTTCTCCAATCAATTCTCACACGAAAATTTTGTAAGAAATTCCATCCAAGTATCCCATCATAATTGGTAAGTTTTACACCTGCTATTCTCAAATTAGCATTGCGTGCAATTATCACCGAATGATTTTTTACTCGCAAATCGCCAATTGCCATCTCCTTGATTGAGCAGTACTGACCAGCATCCTTTTTTTTAAACCCATTTGCATCTTGTAATGAACTGCTCAAACTATCTCTTACAGCCTCTATGCCACAATCTTTTGCTGTCTCTGGTGATATCGTTGTGAATGAGAAACCAGTATCAATCAAAAATTTCTTTCTTTTCCCATTTACCATTAGTTCAACAATTGGGGAGTTACTAAAACTGCCTTTAAAAAAGGGAATAGATACCGAATCACTTAACGGAAAGGAGACATTGAAAGGATTAATATTTGAAAAGGCGGTAACAAAATCATGAAAGAAGGTTATTTGCTTGTATTTACGTTCTAATTCTTCAATCTTTTTCCAGTCTGTTCCTCTATAATAGTGCATTGCAAAGAAAGATAACCTCTCTCTCACAAACCCTGTATCGGAAGCGGCACACTTATCGAAAAGCACTTGGGCATTTGCATCGTCTCCTTCACTAAGGCATCTAAAGAAATTCACATTATCCCTGTCTTTCTCATCCTTTAGCCGATTCAATGTGGAATCTATAGCAAAATCTTCAAATGCCTTCTGAGTATTTTCGTATTGGTATTTCATAGCGCTACTCGCATCGAATCGGCTATCGGTAGCAACCACTACCTTTTGCGAAGAACATCCAGCCAAAAATGCTATGGCTATAAAAAGAATTGTTTTCCTCATAATGTGTAGATATATTTTCTACTAGCAAGTATAGTATTTTTTAAGAAGATACATGACTCGCAGCTGTCTTTCTTAAGCCAAGATACCATTGGGGAAATCCTTTTTATGCACAGAGATAAGACTAAAACCCCCAAAGGCAGCCTTACGAGGTTGCCTTTGGGGGTTTATACATTCAAAGTAATCTCCTAAAACCTCCAAATTTTGCAAAGATTAGGAGGTTTTAGGAGATTTATCAAACTACGCTTTTAGCAAAGAATCAAATTTCGAACTTTTTGCAAAAGCCCTCTTTTTCTTGTTTACCTCTACCAACTCGAGGTAACCCAACTCCACTAAACTCAACAAATCCGTCCTTGCGGTTTGATTCGAAATCCTAAATCGGTTTTCAATCTCCTTAACGGTAAAAAGCAGCTCACCATTATCGTATAGGAGCTTCAACAATTCTGCTTGTCGCTCGTTTATCGATGGCAATCGCTGGAAATTGGCCATATTGCGCTGCTTATCCCTAATCTTCTTTTCAATATAATTTTTCAGATCGGCATATGCCAGCTCCATTGTCTTTAAGTTGTACGTCAGGAAGTAGGTTAAATCGTTCCCATCATTCTCGGTATGTATGTACGCCCTTTCATACTGATTCTTCGATTTGGCAATAAGGCGAGAAATAGAAAGGTACTCTGTCATCCAGTATCCTTTTGACAACAAATACCAGTAAAAAAGAGCACGAGCAGTTCTTCCATTACCATCGGTAAACGGATGTATGTAGCCCATCATAAAGTGAACTACAATTCCTTTTATAATAGGATGAATAAAAAAAGAGGGATTGTCGTTATTAAAGAAGTTGCACAACTCTTCAATAAGCTGTTGTATTTCCTTATAATCTGGCGGCGTATGAACAACCTCACTGTCGGAGTGATTTACGACATAAATATCATTTATAGTTCTAAACTTACCCTCGTCCATCTTGTCGTCTAACGTATTGTACGACATCAGAGCATGTATTTCAAGCAATCCCTCCGGCGTAAGCATATTCTTCCTGCCCTGAACAATATGCCTAATGGTATTGAAGTTGTTCACGATCATCTGCTCAGACTTATTCCTTGGCTTCTCCTCTTTCCTGAGCATCTCCTTTGCCTTTTTTCTGGTAGTGGAAGCCCCTTCCATTTGAGATGACGCAATAGCCTCCTCCATTATGGAGCTAATAAGGTAGCGCTGCTTATCCTCTTCAGTAATTATACCAGGCGATCCCAACGTTCCCGCAAAGTTTAGGTCAATTTCGTGAAGCACCTGTAGAATCCAATCGGTAGTATTAAACACAAAATTATACGATCCAAATTGTACCGACTTAGCATGAATACTTCTCGATATCTTAACGGCATGCCACAAATCAACACTGCTATACTTTTCGGAAACAGGTCGATACTTTACCCTATCCCAGTAAAGGTACTTCTCGTTTATGCTTTGAATTAGCTCTCGCCCTTCGTGGCTATTTAATAACCCAAATGCCTTGCTGAGGGATTTAGAATCCTTTTGGATTAATGGTGGTGATTCTATCATTGCTAAAACCTCCTAATTATTGTAAAATTTGGAATGATTGGCAATTTACAACAAAATACTAAAACCTCCTAATTTTGCAAAGATTAGGAGGTTTTAGTAGGTTTGGAATGACTAATAAGTAAGAAAAAGTCTTCTTTTTTTACCCTTTTCACCCTAAACTAAGATTATAATTCATTCTCTTGGGAGGAATTCAAACCTTTTTTCTTGTCGCTTTCTATTTTCTTAATACTATCCTCTGTTGGCAAATCTTCAGGCATTGTACCTCCTAACTCTTTAATGGTTTGTCTCACTTTTTGCCCTACCTCATAATGAGTACGGTTTGCCTTATCTTTTCCTTTTATCTTTTCTCTCCTCAATTTATCCTCAGTTTGGGTTGCACGAAATAAATTCGCGGCTAATTCAGTACTACCCATATGATCAAGAATATTCTGACTTTTCTTTAGCCCTTTCTTTGAATGTATCTCTTTTGCCCCTAATCCGTTATACAACCCCATATAACCATGATTCTGAAAAACTGCATATTCCCATGGTTGAATTACACCTGCATTTTTTGCAGCATCAGCCAATTGCTTATTATGTTCAGCCATTTCTCTTCGCAAAAATAATCGCTTAGCATCTTCACTTTGAAGTTTTCCGAAACTCTCCTCCAAAACCTCTTGCTTTCGAGTTTGAATGGCAAAATAAGTTTGACCTAATGCAACTATCTCTTTTGATGGATCGGCATTCTGAACAATTAAATAACAAGCATACCTCGAAAGATAAATATCTCCAATATCCCGTTTTGCACCTGAACCTATTTCAACCAATTTCTCCACTTGGGGAAAATGGTCTTCTAACTCTTGCCCAGAATTTTGACATGCTTGTTTTGCCTTATCAACAACGTTTAGGAACTTATCCCATTTTGTATATTCTAAAACGGAAAATAGTTCTCTAGCACTCCAATATTCTTGTCCAATTTCATTGGCATGCTTAATCTCTTCAAATATTGTATTACTTCCCATACCCTGTTTTTATGCAATCTAATAATTTCTATTTACTTTCTGAAAGGTGTGAGTTCTATTCTTATCCCGTCCCCATCTAAATCACAAATTTCCATATAGTATAATCTTCCTCTTCACTCATCTGGAAGAATTTTGAGTACTGTAAAAAACTCCCCAAAAAAGCAAAGGCAACCCCAAGGCCGCCTTTGCTTATAGATATTTTTAAAGTCTAGTACTCGTCAGGTAGCTCCTTCAAATCCTTTAATGAGAATACAGGACCATCCTTGCAAACGTACACCTTGCCAACATTGCAACGCCCGCACTTGCCGAAGCCGCACTTCATACGGTTTTCGAGGGTGGTGTAGATGTTTTCGTCGGTAAAGCCTAGCTTGGCAAGTACCGGGAAGGTGTACTTAATCATAATGGGAGGGCCGCACACAATGGCAACGGTATTTTCGCTGCTGGGCGCCATCTTTTCGAGGACGGATGGCACAAAGCCAACCTCGCCCTTCCAATCGGGAGTTTCACCACCCGGATCGACGGTGGTAACCAGGTTAACATCCGAACGCTCGTCCCACTCCTTAAGCTCGTGCTTGTACACCAAATCCTCAACGGTGCGGGCTCCATAAAGAATATTTACATCCTTAAAGTTTTCGCGGGTGTCGAGGGCATTCCATATAACGCAGCGCATGGGAGGTAGCGCAATACCACCTGCAATGAACAGCAGGCTCTTGCCCTTCCACTCCTCCATTGGGAAGATGTTGCCGTAAGGTCCGCGAAAGCCAATAACGCTACCCTCCTCGCACTGCTGGAGTGCCGTTGTCACCTTACCCGTTTGGCGAAAGGTGCATTCGATATACCCCTTGCGGGTTGGGGATGAGGCCACACAAAAGGTCGACTCGCCAACCCCAAACACGGAGTACTCACCAAACTGTCCAGCCTTGAAGTTGAAGTTCTTCTCATCCTCCTCGTTAACGAATTTCAGGCGGAATGTCTTAACGCCAGGTGCCTCGTGAGTGATCTTTTCGATCGTCATTTGGTATGGCAGGTATATATTTTCGCTCATTTTTTGATCTCCTGAATAGCTATTAAATGTTCAAGAATATTCATATCGACAGGACAGGCGCGTGAGCAGCGTCCACACCCGGTACATCCGTAAACCGAAAGACGTTCGGGCATGTACGAGAACTTGTGCAGGATGCGCTGACGCCAACGCTGCGACTGCTCCTCGCGTGGGTTATGCCCCGATGTGTGAACGGTAAAGTTTGATAGCGCACAGGTATCCCAGCAGCGAACGCGGCTACCATGCTTGCCGTGTACCTCGTCCTGAATATCGAAGCAGGCACAGGTTGGGCAAACGAAGGCGCAAGCCCCACAGCTGATGCATCGTAGCGATTGCATTTTCCAGATATCGCTTTCGAAAAACTTGTCGAGCTTATCCTTTATCTCTTCGCGGTTAAACTTAACCGGAACGTTGGCTAGGAACTTCTCCTTCTCCACCTCTTCAATTGATTCGAAGAGGTTAGGATTTTTATCTACCAACGTTTTTCCCTTATCGGTAGTAATTTCGGCAAGGTAATCGCCATTCTCGCCCAGCTGGGTAAAAAGGATGTCGCTCCCCTCGGTATTTCCGGGACTTCCGGCAACGGAGGTGCAGAAGCACGACTCATCGCACCTGCTGCAGCTAAACCCGATTACCGTACTCTTTTCGAGACGGGTATTATAAAGTATATCCTTGCTATCCCAGTTGAAGATGGCTCTGAGCGGAGCAATCCCGGCTGCATCGCACGGACGAATGCCCCAGATTACCGTTTCGGGAACGCTTTGCGGATCGAAATCGGTAACGGTAACTCCATCCTTACCCTTTGTATAGTCGAACAGCTTTTCGGTTCGTGGAAATGCCACCACCTTAGCCGACTGGGTAGTTTGGATATAATCGATAGCTATATCAGAAAAATTGCTGACTACCTCGTAGTTCACCTTTCCATTCTTGAGCCTTGGAGCATAAATGGTTTTGCCCTGCTGTTTTATAGCGTCGAAAAGTTCTACGAGAGAGGCTTTCCTAACCAAACGCTTGTCAATACTCATAATCTATCGTATAAAAGATTCTTTATCGTCGGGTTTGAAGGTCGACATGATGTGCCCACCCTTTATCGAAGGCTTGTAACCACCAAAGCTCTCCTTGAGATCCTCGAGCATTCGTTTGGTAAGCAGGTTAAATGGGATGCCCAGCGGACAGGCGTTGGCACAGGCTCCGCAGTCGACGCAACGGCCGGCAAGGTGCATGGCTCGCATAAAGTGCCACTCGATATTGCCCAGCTGGTGAGATGCAACCGGAACCCACTGAGGCTGGTTCATCTCTACGGTACAGCGCTGGCAGTAGCACATGGGGCAGGCCGCACGGCAGGCGTAGCATTTAAAGCAGGGCGATAGCTCCTCTACCCAAAAAGCCCAACGCTCCTCGGGAGTCATCTTGTTGAGCTTATCCAACATCTCCTTATCGCGAGCATCTAGCTCCATAAGATGCTGGTCGAGGTAGGTTTCAACATCCTCCATGCCTGCAAACTCCATCAGCTGGCTTTCGGGGGTGATCCCCAGCACCACCACGCTCTCGTTGGTAAGCTGGTTTTCGGCGGTAAGCTGAATGATGGCTCGCAGAACCGGTATCGGTGCTACGATGGCAGGTTTCCCCAGCTGCTTTACCTCGTGCTTGGTGAGGTAGACCGCCAAGTTTTGCACGCAACGGCTGTCGAAGATAAGCTTCGAGACATCGTCGGGGCTGGTTACAAACACCGCCCTGGTTTTATTTCCGGTTCCCTGCTCGAATCCTATGACAACTTTTACTTCGCCGGATTCGAGAAGCTCTTTGGCGCGTTTCCTAAGTTCATCCATGCCTATACTTCCTTTTCGAGGTAACTAGCTACTTTCTTATAATCGTTGTATGGCCCCAGCTCGCGGATGGTGGTAACCGTACTGTTTACCACATCGGCCCACTTGGCGCCTTCGGCTGCCGACACCCACGAAAACTGGATACGACGGATGTCGATACCCATAAAGTCGCACAGGTTGCGGAATACTATCCAGCGGCGGCGGGCTTGGAAATTCCCGGAGGTGTAGTGGCAGTCGTTGGGGTGGCACCCCGAAACGATGATGCCATCGGCACCCTCGCCAAAGGATTTCATCAGCAGCATATAGTCTATTCGCCCGGTGCACGGAAACCGTACTATCCTGACGTTACTTGCATATTTTATTCGGCTTGTACCGGTAAGGTCGGCCCCTGCGTAGGTACACCAGTTACATACAAAGGCTACTATCTTGGGTTCAAATTCGGTCATTTCGTTTGCATTAAGAAGTTATTTCAGAAGTTATTTCAGAAGTTAGACGAAGTTAAAGAAGTTAAAGAATGGCTTACGCACGCTTCGTGATACATTTACCTCTGTGTTCCTCTGTTCTCTCTGAGTCCTCTGTGGTTAATCGGAATATTGAAGTTAGAAGAAGGTATTTCAGAAGTTAGATGAAGTTAAAGAATGGCTTACGCATGCCTTACGCCGCAAAGTCTAACATCTAAAATCTCACGTCTAACATCTCACATCTAACATCTCTCATCTCATCTCTCCCATCAAAACTCATTCAACAATCCCATCACCTCATTAAACATCTGGTCGTGGGTGTATCCCTGAATGTCTATCGACCTAGAGCGGCAGAAGGCAACGCAGGTACCACATCCCTGGCAAAGACCCGGGTTAACCTTGGCAATGGTTTTGATAACATTACCGCTTCGATCCTTAATCTCCTCGCGCTCGATGGCCTGATACGGACATGCCGACTGGCAAAGGAAGCAGCCCACACAGGTGGAGTACATTGGTGGTGCGCAGCGGTTAACCACGGCGATGAGCGGTTCGCGGGTAAGCTCGTTCTGTGAGAACAGGCAGGCAACCTTTACTGCGGCACCCGAAGCCATGCTCACACTCTCGGGGATATCGCGAATAGCCTGACATGCTCCGGCAACCATAATGCCTGCCGTGTTGGTTTCGATAGGTTTGAGCTTTGGATGCGCCTCGGCAAAAAACTTGTAGGCATCGTACGATACGTGAAGCCTTTGAGCCAGCGTCTCGGCACCCGGATTGGCAACCCCGGCACTTGCCAGCACCACCATATCGGCCTCGATATCTACGGGCATTGCGCCAAGTAGGGTATCAACACCTTTTACTATAAGCTTACCGTTCTTTTCGTAAACGCGCGATACGCGACCACGAACGTACTTAACGCCATCGTCCTCTATCGCACGGCGAACAAACTCATCGTAGTTCTTTCCGGCAGCTCTGATATCCATGTAAAATACGGTCGACTCGCCACCGTGAACCTTGTGCTGGTACAGCATGGCGTGCTTGGCTGTGTACATGCAGCATATCTTGGAGCAGTACGGAATGCCCTTTGCCTCGTCGCGCGATCCGGCACAGGCTATGAAGACAATCTTCTGTGGGATTTTCCCATCCGAAGGCCTGCGGATCTCCCCAAGTGTAGGACCCGATGCCGAGGCAAGACGCTCGAACTGTAACCCGGTGATCACATCGGGATACTTGCCGTAGCCGTACTCTGGGAAGAAGTCGGGCTGCTTTACGGCAAATCCGGTAGCGACAACAATAGCGCCTACCTCCACCTCAATAATCTCATCCTCCTGATCGAACCGGATGGCTTGGGTTGGGCAAACCTTTTCGCAAACGCGGCACTTGCCCTTCGTATAGTAGTTGCAGTTTATTCGGTCGATTACCGGCTTGTTGGGCACGGCCTGTGGAAAGGGTACGTATATAGCGGTGCGAGTTCCCAACCTCTCGTTGAATTCGCTTGGTATCTTCTTGTTTGGGCACTTGGTGGTACATAGCCCACACCCGGTGCACAGCTTTTCGTCGATGCTCTTCGACTTCTTACGGATCTTCGCCTTAAAGTTTCCGATAAAGCCATCCAGCCCCTCCAGCTCGGCGTAGGTGTACAGCGTGATGTTGGGATGCTGAGCCACCTCCACCATTCGTGGGGTGAGGATACACTGCGAGCAGTCGAGCGTGGGGAAGGTTTCAGATAGCTGCGACATGTGCCCACCGATGGATGGGTCGCGCTCTATCATTATTACCTTGTGCCCGCAGTTGGCAATATCGAGGGCTGCCTGGATGCCCGAAATACCACCGCCAATAACCAGCGCGGTTTTGGTGATGGGGACCTTGATATCCAGCAGCGGCTGGTTTCGTTTTACCTTTTCTACCAGCATTCGCACCACGTCTATCGCCTTTTCGGTGGTAGCCTCGCCTTTTTCGTGCACCCACGAGACGTGCTCGCGCAGGTTGGCCATCTCGCAAAGAAATGGGTTAAGGCCGGCTTCGCTGCACGCCCGTCGGAAGGTGGGCTCGTGCATACGGGGCGAACAGGCCGCCACCACCACCCCGGTGAGGTTTTTATCCTTGATGGCCTGCTTAATGAGGGTCTGACCGGGATCGGAACACATGTACTTATAGTCTACACTGTAGGCAACCCCTTCGTACCCGCCAACCACTTCTGCAACTTTTGCACAGTCGACGGTAGCTGAAATGTTTTCGCCACAATGGCAGATGAATACTCCTATTCGTGACATATCGTAAGCTTCGGTAAGCGTATCTGATTCTTAAATATCAACTTTAACAAAATGCCTTTGCAGGCCTAGAGATTCCCTATCGAGACCGATAGCCAGGCCGATGGCCTGAGTGGTGTAAAGCACCGGGATGCTCACCCGCATATTGAGGTACGAGTTGATCTCCTTGCGGCGCATATCCAGGTTGGAGTGGCACATGGGGCAGGCAACAATAATGGCCTCGGCGCCACGATCGGCCGCATCCCTTACTATCTCACCCGAAAGGCGGGCAACGGTGCTGGTGCGCGACATGGTTAATCCGGCTCCACAGCATTCGGTCTTAAACGCCCAGTCGATGGGGGTTGCCCCGATCTTCGACATCAGCACATCCATGGATTGCGGATCTTCCTGACGGTCGAACTGTAGGATTTCGTGCGGACGAACCAGCAGGCATCCGTAGTAGCAGGCCAGCTTGTGGTCGAAAGGTTTTACCACGCGCTCCTCTACTTTTGGGGTGATGAACCTGTCGAGCATCTGAATGATGTTTAGAATCTCGACCGTACCCTTGTACTCCATCCCAATAGCCTCA
Organism: uncultured Acetobacteroides sp.; assembly: GCA_964292015.1. Lineage (GTDB taxonomy): Bacteria > Bacteroidota > Bacteroidia > Bacteroidales > ZOR0009 > Acetobacteroides. The sequence goes on along the minus strand of CAXYUU010000039.1, from coordinate 1,661 downwards.
ACAATTTTGGCCTTGAGCTCGGCGTTGCCGTTAAGCTCGTGCTGGGTGGTGGTAAGCCGGCTGTAGCAGGCAGCACACGGAACCAATATCTCCTGCATGCCCTGCGCCTCGGCCAAGGCCAGTATGCGGGTGGGCAGCGCCAGCGCCAGCTCCTTGCTGACGTTATGCGCCGCAGTTGCACCGCAGCAGTTCCAATCCGAAATCTCCTTGATCTCGATATCGAAGGCTGCAGCCACTGCAAAAACCGATTCGGTATATTCGCGCGATGATCCTTTGAGCGAACACCCTGGATAAAATCCCAGAACCATATATTTCTTTTTAGATGTTAGACGTTAGACTTTAGATGTGAGATCTGAGACCTTAGATGTTAGACTTGAGATATTAGATCTGGCGTAAGCCATTCTTTAACTTCTTCTAACTTCTCTAACTTCTGAAATAACTTCTTTAAACTTCTCCTACTTCTTCTTCCTCTTCACCGTCTTATTAAAAATCGATACAATCTTACTCTTGCCCTTAATAACCTCGGGCACGATGTGCAGCTTACCCCTCGATAGCATAGCCGGAGCAACCGCGATATCCTGCATCAGGCTAAGCGTGCGGGCCTTGTACTCCAGCGTAAGGCCGAGCTCGTAGAGCCTTCCCGTTTTCTCGATCGAGGAAAGGAACGACTTATGAAAGGCAACAATTTCTTTAGCTTGGGGGGATACCTTATGCTCCAGGAGCGATTTTTCCCGAAGGAAATCCATCATTTTGGGAATGTCGATACTCATGGGGCAGCGGGAGTAGCACATCTCGCAGGTCAGGCACACCCAGATGGCGAACGACCGCAAAACCTTCTCCTCAAGCGTGGGGTCGCCTGTTTGAAGCATACGTAGGATGTAGCTTGGGGGAAACTCCATCTCCCCGGCAAGGGGGCAGCCGGCGCTACACTTTCCACACTGGTAGCACTTGCTAACGTTAACCCCGGTGGCGGTTAGCACCTCGCCAGCCAGGCCTCCAACGGAATGGTGATGAACATCGGTACTCATAAATCAGCTTTTATGTTTATACGATTCACCTCAGATATGATACGTTTTCGCATGAAAATCGCTTCCTGAGATGGCCAACAATAGTCAATTATGAAAAAAATCAGATCACAAATGTAGCAACCTTAGCAGGCATGCAACCCAACGGGGGCTTATTTAGGATCAGTCTTACTTAGCCAGCACAACGAGGTGCCCCTATCGAAAGCCAGCGCCATAAAACCATCCCGACGGCTATGCTCAAACGAAACCGTACCATTCCCAATCTACCCAAGCAGGGTAACGAGCATCGGCCAGCGGTTGGCAGGCTGCTACGTTTGAGCTAATGTTTAACACCGTAAAAAAGTTAAACACCTGGCTGCATGGTCTATTATTTTTCGTCAGCACTTGTGCGAGTGAAAATAATAGCTAATTTAGTAGCCGATGTCTTAATTAATAATCCAAACAAAAAAAGTAACGGTATGACAAATAAGATTACCGCAGCAGTTACACCAGCACAGCTGGATGAGTTTAAACAGGAAATTCAGAAGCTAGTAGCGAAGTACCCCTGGCTAATATCGCTAACTCCAGCCGAACGTGCCGGAGGTTCGCATTTGGGCGAAAAGTCGTACCCCTTTGTGGGCAAGGTGATGGAGTACG
>CAXYUU010000038.1:0-14393 GCA_964292015.1 uncultured Acetobacteroides sp. | reverse complement strand
CCCACCATCCCAAAAACTTCAAATTACTGATTCTTAAATTTTTTACAATTGAAATAAATTAGAATTTGTTCTAATCTACAAATAGGTTAATTTTGATGCCATAATACAAAATAGAATTATGCTAAACGACAGCAAGGTTGTTATCATACCTACATACAACGAGATAGAGAATATCGAGGCGATTATCACCAAGGCCCTAAGCCTTGAAGGGGGGTTTCATGTTCTTGTTATAGAAGATGGATCGCCAGATGGTACTGCTGCCGAGGTAAAAAGACTACGATCGCTACCTGAAAATAAAGGAAGAATCCACATAATTGAAAGAAGCGGCAAACTAGGTCTTGGAACTGCCTACATTACAGGGTTTAAGTGGGCCATTGCCAACGAATACGACTATATATTTGAGATGGATGCCGATTTCTCACATGATCCTGACGACCTGCTACGTTTATATGAGGCGTGCCGAGAAGGTGCTGATTTAGCGATTGGTTCACGCTACGTGAACGGGGTTACCGTAGTTGAGTGGCCTATTGGCCGAATAATTATGTCGTACTACGCATCGGCATACGTTCGCAATGTTACCGGAATGCCGGTACGAGATACCACCGCAGGATTCAAATGCTACCGCAGAAAGGTTTTAGAAACCATCAACCTTGACAGAATTAAGATGAAGGGATACGGATTCCAAATAGAGATGAAGTACAACACCTACCTCCTTCAGTTTAAAATAGCAGAGGTTCCAATCATCTTTAAAGATAGAGCGAAGGGCACATCGAAGATGTCGGGCGGGATTTTTGGAGAAGCTTTTTGGGGTGTACTAAACATGAGACTTCGAAGTGTGTTTGGTAGTATAAAGGAAAAACCCAAAGCGTAATGGCAACATATCTAATAAACGGGGCAACCATTGTAAATGAGGGAAGCCAGCTTACCGGCAATCTACTTATAGAAAATGGTCTTATCAGCAAAATTTCGCAACACGAGATAGAATCGCGAGATGCGGTAGTAGTAGATGCAAAAGGCTTGCTGCTACTTCCTGGAGTCATTGACGATCAGGTTCACTTCAGAGAACCAGGTTTAACCCACAAAGGAGATATTGCCTCGGAATCGAGAGCAGCCGTTGCTGGCGGTGTTACCTCCTTTATGGAGATGCCCAACACTAAACCAGCAACTATAACCGAAGAGCTACTTGAGGCAAAATTTGAAATTGCTGCTCGAACATCATTCGCCAACTACTCTTTTTACATTGGAGCAACAAACGACAACCTGAAGATCATAGCCAATATAGATCCCAAACGGACTTGCGGGGTAAAGGTTTTCATGGGATCGAGCACGGGAAACATGCTGGTGGATGAAAAGAAGACGCTGGAAGGCATTTTTGCTGAAAGTCCGACCATAATTACCACCCACTGCGAAGATGAGGCAACTATCAAACGAAACTTAGCGGAATACCAGTCGCGCTACGGCGAGAACATCCCCATCGAAGCGCATCCTCTAATCAGATCGAACGAGGCTTGCCTACGCTCTACCGACATTGCCGTTGGCCTAGCAACCAAATATGGAGCTAAGCTGCACGTGCTGCATCTATCTACCAAAGAAGAGCTGGCTTTATTCGATGCCAAACCGCTGGCAGAAAAAAAGATTACCGGAGAGGTTTGCGTTCATCACCTTTGGTTCAGCGATAAGGATTACGCACTGAAGGGCAACTTTATAAAGTGGAACCCAGCGGTGAAGTCGTTAGCCGACCGTGACGCGCTAAGAGAAGGCCTTAAGGTTGGAAAGCTCGATGTTGTGGCTACCGATCATGCACCTCACACACTAGACGAGAAATCGAACACGTATATAGCGGCACCTTCGGGTGGCCCATCCGTTCAGCATTCGCTGACCATTATGCTCGAGCTGGCTAAGCAAGGGCTGTATTCCATCGAGGAAGTTGTAGAAAAAATGTGCCACGCACCTGCAACCCTCTTCAACGTTTCTAAGCGTGGTTTTATTCGCGAGGGATACTTTGCAGATATTGTACTTGTGGATCCATCGACCGTTTGGACGATTGCCAAAGAAAATGTGCTGTACAAGTGCGGCTGGTCGCCATTTGAAGGGGTTGCCGTATCGAATAGGGTTAAAACAACTTTTGTAAATGGCGAAATGGTTTTCGACAACGGTATTGTAAACGAGACACCCAAAGGAATGAGGTTAACCTTTGATAGGTAACCGTTATGTTTATTGCTTACGATCGGTCCCTGTTGTTTAGGTAAACAACAGGGACTAATTGTATTTGGACATTCAACAAGAGCAGACCGACCTCCCTCCTACTTTAAAACTTAACATCGAAAGTAAAAAAGAAGGACAAAACACCGAAACACGGAAACACAAAAACTGTAGCGTAACACAGGACCATTTCAGAATTTGTAGCCCACAAAGCGTGCAACAGGATAAATACTCGCTGATAAGGCAACATTACCGTGGGCGTTATATAGGCAGAGTAAGCCGTAAAAGAGCAAACCGGACTACCTCAAAAAAGCACCATCGATAACCTATTAGTCTCAGGTTTCCTTGATTTTCTAAATCGTAAATGCAGTTGTTGTGTGATCATCAAACATTGGCTGCTGCGCAGCCGTCCATGGAATCACAAAGCATCTGCTCGAAGTCGGCAAAACCTGCCAGGTATCACCTGGCTACGCTATTTATATCAACTGGTGTAAGCCTCGTGTTTAGCGTTGACAACATACGGTACTTGCAGCCCATTGCTATACCATAAAGAGGTGATAAGCAGCTGCAGAAATCCACCAACAAGCCGCAGGAAAGAAAATGTACATGCAGAAACCCTCCTGCAAGCCGCAGGAACAGAAATGCACGTGCAGAAACCTCCCTGCAAGCTGCAGGAACCAAAATGCACGTGCAGAAACCCTCCTGCAAGTTGCAGGAAAGAAAATGCACGTGCAGAAACCTCCCTACTGCTAGCAGGGACAAAAAAGCAGCTGCACATCAAGACAACGGGTAAGACCTAGCCAATTGGCATGAGTAGCATATAGGCATAAAAAAAGGGGCCTAACAGCCCCTTTTTTTTATATGTCTATAGTAATATACTAGAAGAAACGATAACGGAAATCTTCGATGTTGGCCGCTTTTCTAAGAGCCTCGTAAGATTGGTAGATCGAACGTTGACCATTCATGCTGCTAATGCGAACCTTTTCTGATTCGATGCTGAATGCAGGATCAACAGTCTTGCCGGTTTGCTGAATAACGTAAACGCCATTTACCCCAACTATAGGCTTGCTAATGGTGTTTGGTTTAACAGCGGTTGCAGCAGCAACAAGGGCAGGCTCGATACCTACGTTAGGAACGATATACGAGCTAAACGCGATATCGTTTGCATCGGCGGCTTGGGTACCCAACTTTTGGGCAAGCTGATCGATACTGGTAACGCCTTCGAGCGATTTTTTCATCTTAGCCTCGAGCATTTCGCCCTTCTTTTCGCGCTTAACGAGATACTCTATATCGGTTTTAACGAGATCAAAAGGAGCAATCCCCATTTCACGCTCGCCGGTAAGAACCGCTACGACAAACTGATCTTTAAGCTCGAATACCTTCGAAACATCACCCTTATCGGCTTGGTATGCCCAACGTACAACTTCGCGTGGGTTATTCAATCCAGAAATAGCACGTTCGTTTGGATTCAAACGAGCAGCAACACGCTTGTTCAGCTTTGCCTTGGCAACCTGAGCGTTGAAATCTTCAAGATTTTTGCAATCGGCCACAAATCCGTTAGCGGCGTTATACGCAGCTTGAACGGTTTGGCTACTTGCAATAACATCGCGTTGAATAACGGCAAGCTTTACACGTTTGCTAGCAACCCCTTTATCGGTTACCTGAAAAACGTGAACTCCATCTTGAGCTCTAAGAACCTTTACCGATCCGGTAGCAGCCATAAGAGTAGAATCGTCTATTTGCCCCTTACGCAACCAACCTAAATCGCCACCCTTTGCAGCAGAGTTTTGATCTGCAGAATATTTTGCAGCAAGTTCGGCAAAGTTAGCGCCACCCTTAACCGCCTTCATCAGGCTATCGGCCTGCTTTTGGGCTGCTTCGGCATTGCTTGTTGCCGGAATAAGGATGTGACGAGCCTTAACGGAGTCGGTTAGCATCTTAACATCGGCAATACGTGCCATGATAAACGAATTTCCATCAAAGTAAGCCTTCAGAAAAGACGACGTGTTTCCGCTAAATGCGAAAGAGTCGAGCTTTGTTGCCAGCTGACCTTTTGAAAAGTAGGTATCGTAACTCTTGTCTGTATTGTTCTGAGCGTATTGAGCAGGACTTTGCGCCACGGCAAATTCTGCTTCAGCATCTCTAACCCACTGTTCTGCCTTACCGAAATCATCCTTCGAAGGCTTAACATCGAAAACTACGTAATCGATATCGCGGCCAACCTCTTGTTCAAACATCTTCTTATGCTTATTGTAGTATTCCTTTAAATCGGAATCGCCAACCTTAACGGTTGAATCGGGAATAGCGAAGAAGTTTTGAGCAACAAAACGAATGTTACACTTGTTTGCATCGGCGGCAAGAGCGCGCTTGGCATCAAGCGAGGTAACGAATAGCGATTTTTGAACTAGTGAGGCATACTTACGCGTAAGTCTTTCTATCTTAACTTGAGCCTTAATATACTTCCAGTACATCATACGGGAAGGTTCGGCATTCTTTGCATCGAGACTCTTTACAAATGCGAGGATCTGCTCACGGTCTACCATCCCTGTACGAGGGTTTTGGAAGAAGTTGCGAACAACAGGAGAAATATTATTCCCTTGAATTAGATCTACCATTTCCGATTCCGAAACATCTACACCTTCTTCAGCAAGCTTTTGGTCAAGAACCGTTTCACGAACTAGTTCTTCCCACGCTTGATCTCTTAGAGCCGTCGTTTCCTCTTCAGTAAACGATGATTTTCCCGAAATGAGCTTTTGCGTTTCGGTCATTTCATCGAGCCTATTCTGGAATTGAGTAATTGAGATTTTATGCCCATCAATCTCAGCCAGTGTCATCTTAGAGCTGTTCAGGAGTGTACTTCCTGAATTGATTAAGTCTCCCAAAATGAATGAAAGAAGAGCGAAACCAATTACAACAGCAACCAAAACACCCATGCGGCTTCTAATCTTTGTTAGTGTTGCCATGAAATTATTTATTTTAGTTTAATCTTTTTTTTGAGACCACGAATATAGTAAAATAGGTTACAAAGCAAACAGGTTTACCCCGTTTTTTATTCCCGAAATGATAAATGAACTAATAAAATACGAGTTGACGACATCCTCAGAATCTTAAACTTAAAGTTTCCGATAACAACGATGTCGTTTTGCGAAGGAATACTCGCGTTATTATACAGAATAAATCCCGCGAGGGTATCGTACTCGTCTGATTCCGGGATGTCCAGCTCATACTTTTCATTGAGCGTATCCACCTTTAGCTTACCCGAAAGTAGGTACTCCCCATTCTTCAACCGTTTTTCAACCGTATCCTTTTCGTCATGCTCATCTTCTATATCACCAAAGATCTCTTCGATAATATCTTCAATGGTTACCAGTCCTGCAGTACCTCCAAATTCGTCGACCACAATAGCAATTGACTTCTTCTCCTTAATGAACCGAGTGAGCATCTTTTGTGCCGACATTGTTTCGGGGATGAAGCTCATCGGGAGCAGCATTTGCCTAATTGACGTGGGGTTTTTAAACAGATCCTTCGAGTTAACGTAGCCGATGATATTGTCTACCGTATCCCGGTAAACGGGTATTCGCGACAGGTTTGTTTCAATAAACAGAAGCTTAAGCTCATCGATCGTGGAATCCACATCAATTGCCCTTATATCGATACGAGGAATCATCCTATCGCGCACCTTAACTTCCGAGAAGTCGAGCGCATTCTGAAATATCTTTAAGTCGTGCTTGTTTTCCATCTCGCTATTTTGCCCCGACTCATCAATCAGCTTAACCAAATCGACAGTGTCGAAAATTGGAGTTGCATCCTTACGCTTGATCCGAACGCCAGCAGCACGTAACAGGGCAATCGAGAGCCAGGTGGCAAGCTTAGACACCGGATACAAGACGATATACGCAAGCGATAAAGGCGCAATGAATATTCGCAGGAACAAGTTGGGGTTTAAGCGAAAGAATACTTTAGGAAGAAACTCACCAGCCAAAAGAATAACGCTGGACGAAATTAGGATAGTAATAACCAGAATTGAGGCATCGGATTGAAAATACCGCCCAAGAAAGGGCTCTACTACTCTAGCGGTATAAACGCCATAAACGACAAGGGCAATACGGTTTCCCACTAGCATGGTTGACGTAAACTGCCCCTGATGCTTTATAAATATATCGACAATTCCAGCGTAGGCTTTGCCATGCTTGCGGTCGAGCTCTACTCTGAGCTTGTTTGAACTCAAAAATGCAACTTCCATCCCCGAAAAAAAGGCAGAAATCACCAGCATGAGGACAATGACCACAACGATAGAGCTCATTATTTACGATGTTGTTTGCTTAGCCGGTACCGCAGTAAAAACATAATTACACAAAGAAGGGCCAACACCAGCATGCGTGTTCCCGAGCTGCTATCTATGGCAATGTAGGAAAAGGTGGCAAACGATAAAAGAAATATGGACATAGCTGCCCATATCCACATCCAAATCCGATTTGCTTTTGACGAGTTTTGCATCATTGAATAGTTAAAGCGAGAAGCCCGAAAACCTCGGCTTCTTCACCGTATAGTGTTCAAATTTTTCATCGGCATCTATTCCCTCACCGGTACTTGGCGTACCATCGGCCTTCACCACTTTAACAAATACATTCGACGATATCCGTCGTGTCTTCTGATTCCAAAAGAGCTTCTCGGTATACAGCGTTTCGCCCTTGTCGTTTTTACCAACGACATTACCACGAGCCTCCCACAGCTGCTGTTCTTCGTGAAGGATGGCATACTTAGCCGTAATGCTAGCTACCTTCTTTCCGCTTAGATCGTAGGAAATTACGTTTATCCCCTTTCTAAACTCCGAAACAACAGGAGTACGCATTTCGTAGCGTTGAACCAACGGCGCTCTTACCACCATCTTATACTTTCCACCCTCGGAATAGGTCATTTTAAAATCGGCCATCTCTACGGTAGGCTTCCCTTCAAAGTTGGAGATTGCCTTTACCGTCTCGATATCACCCTTACACGAAACTAAAAAGGTAGCACCTGCAACTGCAGATGCCACCACTATATTTTTACAAAGCGAATAGAAATTTCGCATAACCAAAGACACTTTTATCAAAATTATAAGACGGTTACAAATCAACCTAGTTAAACATTGGCTTCAAGAACCAACGATCAAACAGGGAAATACCTACCGTAAAGGTGAAATATTCTTCCTTTACGCCTCCATTGGCAACCGAACCACGTTTCCCAAATTCGAAAGAGGTATTTAGATGAGAGAGCCCTTTAATCGGGAAGGAAAAACCAGCCGTTAAAGCAATATCGTTTGTCTTGCTACCTTTAATTTTGTAGTAAACATCGTTGTAACGCACCCCAACACGGTAGGTTACCCGGCTAAAATAGTTACGGAAGTCGAGTACGTTAGGCGTAATCTCGAAACCGGCTCTAACCGCATTCGTATTCACGTAGGCTGTCAGCATATCTAAAGGTGTTACCTTCGACCATTGTGCAAACTCGTAATCAAACGAAAAGGTGTACTTGTCGGTTTTCCCGTAGGTAGCACCGATGCCTATTTTTGTTGGAATACCAAATTTCACATCCTGATTTACATACTTAATGGTATCGAGCGTATTCGAAGGTGTGATAAGCTCCTCCTTCGTTGCCGAGATGTTTAGCTTGGGCTGGTAGGTTAAACCGAGGTTTACGAATTTATCGTCGCCAACTTTATGGGCGTACGATAGTCCGGTAGAAAACCCTAAGTTCGATACCATAACACGGCTAGTCATATACGTCGACAGGAATTGCGAGCTTGATTCGGGAAAAATCGTATTAACATTTCGGTCTATCGAACCAAAGTAGAGATTCATATTAGCCCCAACCGAAAGTCCATCATAAACCTTAACGCCAAGACCTACTTGACCAATATTAATGCCTCCCTTACCGTTATACTCGTAGTTGACATTGCCAATTTTTGAGAGAACAGCAGGATCAGTTTCGGTAATATTAATACGGTAACCAACTTGCGTCATTGGTTGGATGGTAATTGCCGAAAACACCCTTTTCGAAATTGGAAAAGCCATAGAAATATGGTCAAAGGCAAACCCGTTAAAGCTGGTATTTTTTGTACTTGTAGTTGCATAAATATTATTACTCTCGATACCGAAATCCACAATAAAGGTAGTGGTATCCTGAGCAGTAAGCGCAGCTGGATTCAGATGGTTAATCATAAAACGGCTTCGCAAGCCAATGCCTGCATCACCCATTCCACGTGTATTTGAAAATCCAGGAAGCGAAAGCTGCCCAATACCGTAAAGGGTATTTGGAGAATAAAAATTCTTGCTATACTCTTGAGCGCTAGCGGCTACTGAGAAAGCAGCAAAAAGAATAAAAAAAGATGTACGTAAAGTTCTTTTAAACATTATACTCTAAAATTCGGTTCAACCCTTGGACTACCAAATTGGGAACGACAAATATGGTGTTTTTTAATTTTCCATCAAAGAAAAATGCATCCCCCCCCGTAAATATAACCTTTAAATCAGGATGAAGCCCGCTAAACAGATCAATGTAGGAGTTCATCTCGAACACAGCACTGTTGAGCACTCCTGCCCTAATGGCATCGGTAGTATTTTTACCCATGAGAGGATAACCATCGGCAATGTCGACCAACGGAAGCTTCGATGTAAAGCTCGACAGCGCTTTGAATCGGGTATTTAGCCCAAGAGAGATGTTCCCTCCCTCAAATCGCCCTTCGGCAGAAACGAAGTCGACTGTTATTGCCGTTCCACAATCAACAACTAGAACGTTGGTATTAGGGAAAATATTGTTTGCCCCAACAGCAGCCGCTAACCGGTCGAGACCTAAGGTGTTAGGCGTTTCGTAATCGTTACCTATCGGAACGGGCGTTTTATGGGTAAACACCAGCAGATTAGCCGTTATGAAAGAATCGATAAATTCAGGATACCCCTCGCTACGAACCGACGAAGCAATTCCAAAGTCGAACATTTGATGCTTCGAAAGAAATTGCAGCGCAGAATCGTCGTCCCAGCTGCTAACCCTAACGGTATCCACAACCGCACCGTTGCCTACTGCGGCCAGCTTTATGGCGGTATTTCCTACATCAACAATTAGGTTCATTGGGTTGCCTGTTTCATTTTATTTAGGACGGTGTAGGCTACGTCGACATTCTTTACGTTGGGTATCGAAATGTATAGCTTATCGGTTGTTTGCTTAACCTTAAAATTCTTAGGTTGAGATTGCAGGTAGGCAATCATCTTTCCGAACATCGGCATTTGGTAGTAGCCCGACATTTGGTTAGAGATGAAGTACGCTATCATAATGCCATTTTTCAGAATGATTTTCTCGAAGCCCAACGACATGGCCAAGCGGCGTAGCTTAACTACGTGTAGCAGCTGCTCCACCTCAAGTGGCATAGGGCCAAAACGGTCGATAAGCCGAACCCTATACTTTTCGAGCTCCTCCTCGTCGCTAATCGCATCGAGCTCGCGGTATAGGCGAATCTTTTCGGGAATGCTGCCAATGTAGGCATCGGGCAGCAGCAGCTCCATATCGGTGTCGATATGGCAATCGGTAACAAAGGTGATACTCATCGGCCTGTCGGGTTCGCTATCGCTACCCTCGAACAGGTATCTAAATTCAGAATCCTTGAGCTCCTGAATTGCCTCGTTAAGTATCTTTTGGTAGGTTTCGAATCCAATATCGGCAATAAATCCGCTCTGCTCGCCACCCAGCAGGTTACCGGCACCACGAATATCCAAATCCTGCATGGCAATATTGAAACCGCTACCCAAGTCCGAAAAGTCTTCGATGGCCTTTAGCCTACGCCGCGAATCCTGTGGCAGACCGGCAATAGGAGGTGCCAGCAGGTAGCAGAAAGCCTTTTTGTTCGATCGGCCAACACGTCCGCGCAGCTGGTGCAGGTCGCTAAGCCCGAAGTTTTGGGCGTTATTTATGATGATGGTATTGGCGTTGGCAATGTCTAAGCCCGACTCGATAATTGAGGTGGCAAAAAGTATGTCAGCCTCGCCATCGATGAAGGCCATCATGGTCTTCTCGAGCTTATGCGGATCCATCTGACCGTGGGCAACCAGCGTTTTAACACCCGGTACAATCTTTTTCACGTAGGTTTCTATCTCCTCGATATCCATTACGCGATTGTGAACAAAGAACACCTGCCCTCCCCTATCGAGCTCGAAGGTGATGGCCTCGCGAATAAGCTCCTCGTTAAAGGTGTGCACCTCGGTAGATACCGGGTGGCGGTTGGGCGGTGGAGTTTGAATAATCGACAGGTCGCGAGCACCCATTAACGAGAACTGTAGCGTACGAGGAATTGGCGTAGCGGTAAGCGTTAGCGTATCGACATCGTGCTTTAGCTGGCGAAGCTTTTCCTTGGCCGAAACGCCAAACTTCTGCTCCTCGTCGATAATGAGCAAGCCCAAATCCTTAAACTTAATATCCTTTCCAATCACGCGGTGTGTACCGATAAGGATATCCACCTTTCCTTCGGCAACCTCCTTGAGCGTCTCCTTGGTATCCTTTGCGTTTTTAAGACGGCTAACAAAATCGATCTTAACCGGGAAATCCTTTAGCCTCGCCTTAAATGTTTTGTAGTGCTGAAGCGCCAAAATGGTGGTTGGCACCAGTATGGCCACCTGCTTGCTATCGGCTGCGGCCTTTAACGCTGCGCGGATGGCAATTTCGGTTTTACCGAATCCCACATCGCCACATACCAAACGATCCATCGGAATTTCCGACTCCATATCCTCCTTAACGGCCTTGGTGGTCCGCATCTGGTCGGGCGTATCCTCGTATATGAACGATGCCTCGAGCTCGTACTGCATAAACGAGTCGGGCGAAAACTGAAAGCCCTTCGATGCGCGACGTTGCGAGTAGAGTACAATCAAATCCTTGGCAATATCCTTTACCTTTTTCTTGGTTTGAGTCTTCAGCTTTTGCCAAGCACCGCTACCCAGCTTGTAAATTTTGGGCGGCTCGCTATCCTTACTCTTAAACTTCGAGATACGGTGCAGCGCGTGGATGTTCACAAACAGCACGTCGTTGTCGCGGTACACGAGCTTTATGGCCTCCTGCATCTTACCGTTTACCTCGGTTTTTACCAAGCCGCCAAATACGCCAACACCGTGGTCGATGTGCACCACAAAGTCGCCAATCTGAAGGTTGCTAATTTCCTGTATGGTGATGGCCTCGCTCTTGTTGAGCTCGCCGCGGAGCTTATACTTTTGGTATCGCTCAAATATCTGGTGGTCGGTGTAGCAGCAAAGCTTGGAATCGTGGTCGACAAACCCCTCGTGAAGTGCAATGGGGATGTAGTCGAAGTCGACATGTTTTTTGGTAATGGAGTCGAAGATGTTGTGCAACCGCTCCTCCTGCGCCTCGTTTTCCGACAGCAGGCAGGTGGTATAGCCCAGCTCGTTATTCTCCATTATGGTATTGGAGAGCAGCTCGAAGTTTTTGTTAAAGGTAGGCTGCGGCAAGGTCGAGAACTCAACCCTTTTTTCCTCTTTTAGATGAACCGATGGAGACAGCGACACCCAGCGATGCCCCTTAATTCCGGTAAGTAAGTCGTCGAGCGTAATGATCCACTCCCCCTTTTCGCCTTTACCTTGGGCCGATTCGATTTTAGCAACGTCGGTATTGGCGTCGATCTCCTCGAAACGGCGGTGCAGGAAGTCCATCTCCTGTAGCCAAAAGATGGTCGACAGGGGAACGTATTCAAACACGCTCACCTTTAGCTCCGACAGCGAGGCGTTTTTCAGGTTGGGGACAACCTCAATAAACGGCATTTTCTCCAGCGAGAGCTGCGAGTCTATATTAAAGGTACGGAGCGACTCCACCTCGTCGCCAAAGAAGTCGACACGGTAGGGCTTGTTATCGGAGTAGGAGAATATGTCGACAATACCACCACGCACGGCAAACTGACCGGGTTCGAATACGAAATCGACCCGTTCGAAGTTGTACTCAAACAGCACATCGCGAACAAACTCGATGGAAACCTTTTCGCCTACCGATATTTTAAGGGTGTTGGTGCGGAGCCTTTCCAACGATACCACCCGCTCGATTAGCGCCTCGGGATAGGTTACTATCGCCAGGAAGCTATCGGAAGGAGCACCCTCTTTCAGCGCGTTGAGCACCGCGGTACGCTGAACGATTCCCGAGGAATCTTCCTGTCCGTACTGGATAGAACGCTTGTAGGCCGACGGAAAGAAGAGTATCCTGTCGGACGAGGTGAGGTTGTACAGGTCGTTGTAGAAGTAGGCGGCTTCGTCCTTATCGTTGAGCACGAAAAAGACAACCTGCCCTTGGGTGAGAATGAGCGATGCGGCCACGCTCTTGGCCGAGCCGCTAAGCCCATCGACTCTTATGGAGGGGCAACCCGAGGCGATATGCCCACGTAATGTGGCTATCGCCTCTTGCTGCTCTATTCGTTTAATTAGCTGTTGTACGTTCAAATCGCTTTTATTAATGCTTCGAACGCAAATTTAGAAAACAGAATGCGATTTCATGCGTAAACCGCTGTTTTTTATTGATCGCCTGTAACTCGCACGGTAGCCATTCATCTATTTGGATGAATACCTACATTCATGCTCGCTACATACGAGCGGTTGCTGTTTTCTATCGCCGGCTGTAGTCCAAATGGCTGATTCCAATTCGAATCGAGCCATTTCCACTACCTACCAACCTACTTATCGCACTTATCCTTTACCGGTATCTCGCGTAAAAACTCCTCGGCTTTCTTCACCAAGTTGTACGAGCCGGCCATAAAAGGCACGCGCTGGTGCAGCGAGGTTGGCTTAATTTCGAGGATGCGCTTGGTGCCAGTCGATGCCCGTCCGCCAGCCTGTTCGGCTAAAAAAGCGATGGGGTTACACTCGTATATCAGGCGTAGCTTACCATCGGGCTTACTGGCCGTTTGTGGGTACAAAAATACACCGCCCACTAGCAGGTTGCGGTGAAAATCGGATACCATGCTGCCAATGTAGCGGCTCGAGTAGGGCCGGTTGGTTGCCGGAGAATCGGCCTTGCAGTAGTCGATAAACTTTTTGATGCCTTCGGGAAACGAGTTGTAGTTACCCTCGTTAACCGAGTATATGCGACCCGACTTGGGCGTTTGAATGCCATCGTGCGAAAGGCAAAACTCGCCAATCGATGGGTCGAGGGTAAAGCCGTACACCCCTTTACCGGTAGTGTAAACCAGCATGGTCGACGAGCCGTAGATGATGTATCCGGCGCCTACCTGCTTCTGCCCCTCCTGAAGGAAATCTTCGATGGTAGCCTTTTCGCCACGTGGGCTAATACGGCGGTAGATGGAGAAAATGGTTCCAACCGAGACGTTGCTTTCGAGGTTGGCCGATCCGTCGAGCGGATCCATGCAAACAATGTACTTGCCATCGAGCGCCATTTCGTCGTCGAAGGTCACAATTTCGTCGTTCTCCTCCGAGGCAATACCGCAGCACTCGCCGCTATTGCGAATACTCGAGATAAAGAGCTCGTTGGCGATGTAGTCCAGCTTCTTTTGATCTTCACCCTGCACGTTAACGGTTCCAATCGACCCTAGGATATCGGCCAAGCCGGCTCTGTTAATCGCTTTGTTCACGATTTTGGCAGAAACACCGATGTGGTGGAGCAGCCGGGTAAACTCACCCGATGCGTAAGGGAAATCTGCCTGACGTTCAATCAGGAATTGAACCAAAGTGGTAACCTTATACGCTTTTAAAATGTGATTCATTTGTGATTTTAGTTTTCAGAAAGTTTGGGGTTGCCTACTGGTAGGCAGGCGTTGCAAATTAATGCAATATTTTGCACATGTTTCTATTCTTTTAAGTTATTTTTTATTTCAATCGTGTGCGGAACGCCTAATGTGTGCCCGTGTGCAGGTATTTAACCACAAGCTACACGAACTTAACCTGCTAGCTAGGAGGCATTATCACAATTACAATAGCCAAAGGCCATCGGCACAGGATAAATAGGGGAAACAGGATAGATGCACGTATTTAGTATCACGAAAAAAAGGAGCGACGAGTATCTGCTTAGGGTTGGAGTTAGTGATTTCGCTTTAAAAAAAAAGACCTACTCCATTTCGAAGATTATCCCCCGCCGGCGGGGGGTAGGGGGTGGGTTTTCGGTAGGGAAGAGAAGCAGGCATCGGTATTTCGTCAACAACCTCTTCGCCAGCCTCACAT
>CAXYUU010000037.1:0-14436 GCA_964292015.1 uncultured Acetobacteroides sp. | reverse complement strand
AGAAAAAGGTCGTAAAAAACGGCGACGTCGGGCAAATTTGGGACAAAAAGGTCGTTTGTACCGGCCTCCTCGCCGTTTTTTCAGAGAAAAAGGTTGTAAAAGACGGCGATGTCGGGCAAAATTTTGACTAAATCGCCGTCTTTTTGGAGGATATCGGCGGATATAGAGATTGTTCCTGAAGCGGTGTCTGAAAATTGAATTACTAAGTTTGCATACTATGGAAGAGGCAGTAGAGAATGCCCGCTTTGACTACGCCAATTTTTAGCGTGAGTAATTAATGAAAAGCGTATGCAGGCGATGATGGTGTTTTTGCGCCCATGAAGCCTTTTAGAGAAGGCTGTTGAGGTGGGGTTATGGTGCACCTTACTTGCCATTTTGTTGTTGGGCTTGCAAATGTTGTAGTCAGATGTTTCTTATTGTTTTACTCCAAATTATTGGAGGTTGCCTATTCTAGCTGGTTATGGCTATTAGAAAATAGCTACCCCATTTTATTTGTCGGTTTGGGATGCATGGCTTTTACCGATGTTGTCTGGCATAAATCGCACACCATTTACTCCGCGGTTACCATACCGCTTACCCTGGGCTATTTGATTTTGTACATCAGAAAGAAATGGGGCGAGCGGGTTTTGCCTAGCTCGCTGCTGTGGGGTAGAACCGTCGACTGCCGTTTCTTTACCTGCTAAATGCCACCTCCGTTACCGACAGGACTAAATTTTTGCTAATTTGCGGGCTGTACCGATACGCAAATCAGAAAATAGCACGCCATGTTTTTGAAGTACCTTATACGATTCGTAGAAATTACCCGTCCAATGCTGCAACGAGGTTTTGGCATTATCAACTTCATCCTTTTCCTATTTTGGGGAAGCCTAGCCGCAGCCGACATCCTAAAGCATAGGTCGATTACCATTTTCTCTGCCGTTCTTACCACCATTGCGCTTTTCTTTCTGATCATGCAGCTTAGGCGAAACCGTAAAAATACCGACGGTCAGTAATCTTTAGAGCACCAATTTTACTGATTGAACAGGTTTGCACTGCTTATACTTGCTTCCTATTCCATTGTTGTGTCTTACTTTGTGCCTTTGGTGATTCCTGGTGTCTTTTGTGGAATAGCTACCACACAAATCACACAGAGGTTTAGCAAGCACCTCAAGTAATGAGCAAAAGCTAAGTGATGCTCGGCGACGCTAACTAGTGGATACCGATAGGTGTAGTGCGAAGTGATTTCATTGGTGCTGAGTCGCTCCTATAATTTCAACCTGTGCCATCAGCTCACGCTGTACAATCCGTGTTCAGGGTGCTGAGTTCAAATATCTCCACAAACTGTGTTAATCAGCTTAATCAGTACAGCCTATATTCTTATCTGTGCTCTGATTTTCTATCTTTGCACCTCAAATTTAATAGGTAGAGATGATTGCAGCTGATGGGCTTAGCGTAGAGTTTGGGGGGACGACCCTGTTTAAGGATGTTACATTTGTGGTAAACGAGAAGGATCGTATTGCCCTGATGGGCAAAAACGGTGCCGGTAAATCTACCCTTCTTAAAATTCTAGCAGGCGCGCGTACGCCATCGGCAGGGCGCGTGTCGGCACCTAAGGATGCCGTTATCGCCTACCTTCCCCAGCATTTGATGACCGACAACACGCGTACCGTGTTCGAGGAGGCCTCGCAGGCGTTCGTCAACATTCACGCCATGGAAAGCCGCATCCAGGAGATCAACGACGAGCTGGGCGTGCGCACCGACTACGAGAGCGAGGAGTACTTTGCCCTCATCGAGGAGGTATCGGCCCTAAGCGAAAAGTTCTACACTGTCGAAGACATCAACTACGATGCCGAGGTCGAAAAGATTCTGCTTGGCTTGGGCTTTGTTCGCGAAGATTTTATCCGACCAACATCCGATTTTAGTGGGGGATGGCGCATGCGTATCGAGCTGGCCAAGATCCTGCTTCAAAAGCCCGACCTTATCCTTTTGGATGAGCCAACCAACCACATGGACATCGACTCGATACAGTGGCTCGAAGAGTTTTTGGTAACCAGCGCCAAGGCGGTAATCGTTATCAGCCACGACCGGGCCTTTATCGACAACATCACCACCCGCACCATCGAGGTAACCATGGGTCGCATTTACGACTACAAGGTAAACTACTCAAAATATTTAGAGCTCCGCATCGAGCGTCGCGAGCAGCAGCAGAAGCAGTACAACGACCAGCAAAAGATGATCGCCGAAACTCAGGTGTTCATCGACCGTTTTAAGGGAACCTACTCCAAAACGTTGCAGGTGCAGTCGCGTGTGAAGATGCTCGAGAAGCTCGCCATTGTGGAGATCGACGAGGAGGATAACTCGGCGCTACGCCTGAAGTTTCCACCATCGCCCCGTGCGGGCAGCTACCCCGTTATTGCCGATGGGGTGGGCAAGTGCTACGGCGACCATACGGTGTACTCCAACGCCTCCTTTACCATCGAACGTGGCCAGCGTGTGGCGTTTGTGGGCAAGAATGGCGAGGGTAAATCTACCATGATAAAGTCGATAATGGGCGAAATTCCGTACGATGGCGAGCTTACCATCGGCCATAACGTGATGATCGGCTACTTTGCCCAAAACCAGGCATCGCTGCTCGACGAGGAGCTTACCGTATTCCAAACCATCGACGATGTGGCTCGGGGCGATGTCCGCAACAAAATTAAGGATATCCTCGGCGCCTTTATGTTTGGCGGCGATAATACCACCAAGAAGGTAAAGGTGCTTTCGGGTGGAGAGCGTACCCGCTTGGCCATGATTAAGCTGCTGCTCGAACCGGTAAACCTGCTTATTCTCGATGAGCCTACCAACCACCTCGACCTAAAAACTAAGGACATCCTAAAGGCCGCCCTGCAGGATTACGACGGAACGCTCATCCTGGTATCGCACGACCGCGACTTCCTCGACGGCCTTGCCGATAAGGTGTACGAGTTTGGCAACAAGCGCGTGAAGGAGCACTTGGGCGATATTAAGTATTTCTTGGAGACCAAGAAGATGGATAACCTGAAGGAGATAGAGCGAAAGAGCTAGATATGAGAGGTTAGATATGAGATGTGAGATGAGAGAAGGGAGATTTGGCTTCTTGCCTTTGTAACGGAACCTGATGGTTTTATATGACTTCTTTTTTCTACACAAAAGCATAGAGGAGAATTTTGATTGTAATGAATCTTCCTCAATATTGAAACAATAATCCCAAAGAGAAGCAACCATCGGCTGCTTCTCTTTGGGATTACTTACTTAAGCGTAGTCCGAACCTCTTTCTCGACACATAGGCGCAGAGGTATAGCGGATGGTGAGTTAAATAATTCTTTAACTTCTTTAACTTCTCTAACTTCTTCCGTATTCCATTAACTTTTGAAATACCTTCCCGCGTTTAGGCCAGTGCCGCCTTTACCGCCTCCGAATTGCTTTTAGCGGCAATTAGTGCAACATGGTCGGGAATGATGGTTTTAATGCCTGCAATGGCCGTGGCATCTTCGGTAAAAATGACATCTGCCATATTCTCGAGTGCCGAAGGCTCGCGATTGTCTACCAGGTAGCGTAGAACCATAAAGGGCAACGACTCGGCCACGTGTTCCTTAACGTAGGTCTCCAACGTTTGATCCAGTACAGCCTCCACCTCTAGCACGCCACCTTTGATAAAAGGGGTATCGCCATCGGTAAAAATGAGGTAGTACTCGATGGTAACCTTTTTGTCCTTTTCGGTGGCTTCCAAAAATGAGTAGGCGGTGCCAAGTAAATCTACCTTAGCCGAATATTGTAGAAGCATGTCCGTTATCGTTTTTAATTATGGGTGGCAAAGGTAGTATGTTTGATGAGGCAATGCAAACGCTTATGGCATGTCGAGTAACACGTAAATTGATTAGTTTTGATCCGGAAACGCTAGACGTTAAGTGGGATAGTAAGGAATTAGGAATATTGGGTCGTGATACATGTGTCGTGATACCAGAATAATACATGCTATGTTAGAGCTATACACCTGTAAATCCTGCGGCTGGCAGGGTAAGTACGACGAGTTGGAATGGGATAGGGTTGACACCTGCATGGGGTACGACTCCATTGCCTGCTGCCCCTCCTGTGGCAATCCCGATCTTAAGGTCGAGAAGCTCGATAGGTAGAAAAAGGAAGGGATAGGTCGTAACCTATCCCTTCCATATATTCTGTTAACTTCTTCTAACTTTCGAAGTAACTTCCTCTAACTTCTTTTTTCTAGTACGCCCTCTGGTTCTTTCCCTCTATGTAGTTTATAAACGCGGTGTTTACAACGCGATTACCACCAGCGGTTGGGTAGTTACCGGTAAAGTACCAGTCGCCAAGGTCGTTTGGACAAGCCGTGTGTAACCCTTCAACGGTTTGGTACACGATTTCGAGATCGGCCTTCATATTTGCAGGACGAAGAATTTCGGCAATCTTTGCAGAAATTTGCTCGTCGGTAAATGGGCGGTAGATATCTCTCACGTGGTTGAAGATGTCCTCTCTAGGAAGGTACTGTTGCGCCTTACAACGTTGGTAAACATCATCAATAACACTTTCCATCCCTTTTTCTTTTAGCAGCTCGATGGTGGCGGTAAAGGCAATAAAGTCGCCCATCTTGGTCATGTCGATGCCGTAGCAGTCGGGATAGCGAATTTGGGGAGCCGAACTAACCACCACAATCTTCTTAGGGTTGAGGCGGTCGAGCATGCGCAGGATACTCTGGCGTAGCGTAGTTCCGCGTACGATCGAGTCGTCGATAATTACCAAGTTGTCAACTCCTGGATTTACGGTGCCGTAGGTGATGTCGTACACGTGGGCTACCATGTCGTCGCGATCTTGATCCTGCGTGATAAAGGTGCGCATCTTTACGTCCTTCACGGCAATTTTTTCGATGCGTGGGCGTTCAGATATGATTTCGATCAGGCGTTCTTGGGTAATGTTGCCATTTGCCTCTATGATCTGCTGTTTTTTCTGCTCGGCCATGTACATTTCTACCCCTTCGACCAAGCCGTAGAATGCGGTTTCGGCAGTGTTGGGGATAAACGAAAATACGGAGTTCTTCAGGTCGTAGTCTACTGCTTTGAGTACCTGGTTCACTACGCCCTGTCCTAAACCCTTACGTTCGAGGTAGATGTTTTTGTCGGTTCCTCGCGAAAAGTAGATACGTTCGAACGAGCACGACTTGCGCTCCTGTGGTACGCGTATTTGTTCTAGCGATACATCGCCATTTTTGCGAATAATTAGGGCGGTTCCCGGTTTTACCTGATGAACCTCCGCTGCGGGAACGTTCATTACGGTTTGGATTACGGCACGCTCCGAGGCTACCACCACAATCTCGTCGTCGATGTAGTAGTTGGCCGGACGAATACCCCAAGGGTCGCGGGCTACAAACGCATCGCCATGGCCAAATAGGCCGGCAAGTGCGTATCCGCCATCAAAATCCTTGGTGGCTATTTCTAGTACCTTACGAATGTCGATGTTCGATTCGATCAGCTTGGTGATCTCCTTATTGTTGAAACCCTCGTTTTTGTACTTGCGGAAGAGCATTTGGTTCTCCTCGTCGAGGAAGAAGCCCATCATTTCGAGGATGGTAACGGTATCTGTAAAATCCTTGGGGTGTTGACCTAGGTCTACAAGGCGGTTAAATAACTCTTCTACATTGGTGAGGTTGAAGTTCCCGGCTAGCACCAAGCTGCGGGTGCGCCAGTTGTTGGCGCGCATTACGGGGTGTACAAAGTCGATGGAATGGTTGCCAAAGGTGCCGTAGCGAAGGTGTCCGAGGTACAGCTCGCCGGCAAAATTTACGTTTTCCTTGGCCCATGTTGGATCGAGGATTAGCTTGGAGTCGGCGTTGGCAATTCCTTGACGGATGTTATCGAAAACATCCTTAATTGAGGCTGACTGGTTGGAACGAAAGCGGTCGAAGTAGCGCTTCCCTGGAGCAAGGTCAATCTTTACGCTGGCAACACCCGCACCATCTTGTCCGCGGTTGTGCTGCTTCTCCATTAACAGGTATAGCTTCTGGATTCCGTAAGTCCACGAGCCGTATTTTTCCTTGTAGTACTCCAACGGTTTGCGTAGGCGTATCAGGGCTATGCCGCACTCGTGCTTAATTTGATCGCTCATCTTTCAACTAGTTTGCTGGTTATTCTGTGTTTTGACTTTAATTGTACCAAATAAAAAATCCCACTATAGGGGTGGGAAGTTTATTTTTTCCTTTACAGGATATGCCTTAGGATGATCATACTTAATAACTTCTAAGAAGGCTTTTGCCTCGTTAAGAGTTCTAAAGTCGCCTATAGAAACGCGGAAGTATGGGCTCGAGTACGATCGGTAGGCTTTGACGTTGGAGTACTTTGTCGCTAGCTGCAATACCAAAGCTTCCGATTCCTGACGCGAATTTTGCTTGTTGTCGGAAAAAATACGCAATCGATATCCGTTGAGGGTAAAGGTTCGCTCGTTTTTGGATGCTAGTAGTGCAACTGCTTGCTTAAGAAACGCAGGTTGGTCGATCTTTACAGCTGCTCCATTGGCACCTGGTTCGGCAAGGTTGGTGTAGATGTTGTAGTGCGTCGCTTGACGTTGGGTTGTGTCGGTTGGGTTTACGTTTTGAGCGTACCCCGTACTAAAACCCGCTACAATAATTGCAATTAGGGCAATGATTTGTTTCATGATAGGGTCAGTTCGTTAGCTTGGTTTGGCGAACTATTTGACTGCAAATGTAGTAAAATCAAACCAGTAAACAGCGGGACGGATACTGTTAAGTATTGCTACAATTACTGCTTATGTGATGGTGACAGAATGCTATCGAGCCCTTTAATAACGCTACCGACTTTTTGGTTTTCGACCTTTATTTTTTTGCAAAAGGGGAATGAGCTTACCTTGATGAAGCCGTTTGCCGTAAAATCGTCGGGATTTAGCTTCTTGCTGAAGAGTAAAAATCCGGACGATAGGATGTTGGTAATGCGAATCTCAAGCGAAATAGTTTTTTCGAGGTGGCTTTTGGCCGGAATTTCCACCTTGCCGAGCGACTCGATATGTGCAAATTTGCTGTCGAATCGGATTACGTCGAGGTCGAGCTTGTTTAGCATAACCCTGCTTCCTGTCGGGTTGTCTACAAGTACCGTTAGATCTACTAGCGCGGTAGACCCGCTAAATTCTCTCACATTTATACCGGTAACCTTTTCGATACGAATTTCTTTATAGCTGGTGCACGAAATAGCCGAAATGACTAGTAAAGCAATAGCTAGAATCTTAATATAGCGCATGTAAACTTTTTTTGATGCGCTAAAGTAACAAATAAACTAGATATGCGAAGCGAGATATGAAATGTGCGCTAGGATGGCATTTAGAGTGTGGCACTTGAAGTGGTTTAGAGGTTGTGGCACCTTCTAGTCTGATATTGAATAGGGTTGCTAACCGTGTAGCTTAATTGAGTCCTGTTTCGTTTCTGCTTTTGCGAATCCGAATGCTTGTGGGTTAGGACTTAAGTTGATTTTTGATTGTCTGTTTTTTTACTTCGGTACAATTTTACGCAAGTTTGTGCAGTAACCTAACATTATTTATTGTAAAATTGTGCAAACAAAAGCAAGGACGCATGAAACGAATGGATATCACCATTGATGATATTGCTGGCGAGTTGAGCATTTCTGTATCAACGGTTTCGCGTGCGCTCAACAACCATCCCCGTATTAGCGATGCTACCAAGCAAAAGGTGCTAAAAAAGGCAAAGGAGTTGGGCTATAAACCTGGTATGTCGGATTATGGTAAGAAATTAGTGTCTTCGGGGCAAATTGTTGCGCTGGTATGTCCGCATATGAATAGTAGGATGTATCGCACGGCATTGGAGCGGTTGCAATCGGTACTTTTGCCAAAAGGTATTATTGTTTCGGCTTTCTACTCCGAAAACCGTTCGGATATTGAAAAGCAAATTTTCACCCGGCTTATCGAGATAAAACCAGCTATGGTTATTGTTTCGTCGGCTGTTGATACCACCGACTATGGCCATTTTGCACAGCTAATTAGCGCTGGTATTCCTCTTATTTGCTTTAACAGGGTAAATTTCGACTATCCTGTGCCTAAAATCATTGCCGACAACTACCAAGGAGCTTACAATGCGGCGAGCAAGTTTATTGCAGGTGGCGCACATCGTATCGGTATGATTGTGGGTAATCGCCGTTGTCCTATTTATGAGGAGATCGTAAAGGGAGTAAAACAGGCAGTGTACAAAGAGGGAAGAGCGTGGAATTCGGAATACGTTGTAAACTGCGATCTGGACGACAGCTCGGTTGAACACTCCATCGAGTATCTTTTTTCGCTACCTGAACCGCCCGATGCAATGATTGTTGCCCGTCCTCAAAACGCGCTACACCTCATATACAAGCTTCGGGAGATGAATATCTCTATCCCTAATGACATTCCGGTGGTGGCTTTCGGATCATTCGAATACAACAAGTACATTACTCCGGCAATATCGACCATTGAAGTTGATGCCAACCGAATGGCCGAAGAGCTGGTTGCTAAGGTGGAGGAGACTCTTCTAAGCGATGGCGAGCAGCTTTCGGCTAATACGATAATTGTTCCAACTGAGCTTTTTGTTCGCGGAACCAGCTTCAGGTAGATTACAAACAATGAATACTTTTGAGCTATGATATTTACAGGAAATACACAAGATAGCACCTTTATAGGTGTAAATATGAGTGGCCGTTACGTTCAGGTTGGTCGCATTAAGGGTGAGGCAATTGAACAGCAGGTAACCCGGAAGATAAATAACCGTGAGGTGGAGGATGTGATTCTTCGCGAGTTGATCTCCACCATAGAGGAGGTGATGACCCCCGAGGTAAATAGCATTGGTATTGGTGTTCCAAGCGTGGTAGATGTTAAGCAGGGCATCGTATATAAGGTGGTCAACATTCCATCGTGGCGAAAGGTGCACCTTAAGGCTATTCTTGAGCAGCAGTTTGGCGTACCTGTTTACGTAAATAACAATGCCAACTGCTTTGCCGTAGGCGAAAAGTATTTTGGCAAAGGGATATCCAACGATAATATGGTTGGCCTTATAATCGGAACGGGTGTTGGTGCCGGTATCATATTTAACGGTCACCTTTACTCGGGACACAACTGCGTGGCGGGTGAGTTTGGTCTTATTCCATACAAGGAGCACGACTACGAATTCTACTGCTCCGAAGGTTACTTCGACGAGAAGTACGGCATCAAAGCAGAAACCTTTCTCGAAAGAGCTGCCGATGGCGACAAGATTGCGCTGGCTATTTTTGAGCAGTTTGGCTACGATGTGGGTAATATCATCAAAACTATTATGTACTCGGTGGATCCCGATCTTATCGTAATTGGTGGTGCCTTAGCCAAAGCATTCCCCTACTTCGAAAAGACGATGTGGGTGCAGGTGCGCTCGTTCTTCTACCGTGAGGCTTCGGATAAGCCCCGGATTGTGCAACCCGACACCCAGGATATTGCGCTACTCGGTGCTGCCGCTCTCTGTCTTGATGCCAAGAATAGAATATTTTTTAAGTGAGAAGTGAGAAGAAAACTCCTATATAACAAGGAGAAGTTGACGAAGGTTGAAGAATGGCTTACTCATGCTTCACTATTCCTAGGTCGAGACTAATGTCTAACATCTACTATACATACAAAACGACCCGCCAGCAATAGCCGGGGGGTCGTTTAATATTATAGGGGTGAGGTTACTCTATAGGGAAACCCTTTAGCGTTGCCGATGATGCTTCGGTTATCCTAACCTTCACAAAATCGCCCACCTTGTAGTTTTTACGTTCAAATATTACCACCTTGTTTTGCGAGCTGCGACCCGATAGCTCCTTGTCGGAACGCTTTGAAACGCCTTCGACAAGCACTTCGAACTCTTTGCCTACTTCCTTTAGGTTGTTCACTAACGACAACCTGCGTTGTACGGCAATAATCTCGTCGAGGCGACGGGTTTTCACCTCCTCGGGTACATCGTCGGGTAGGGTGCGCTGTGCCTTGGTGTTGGGGCGCTCGCTGTACTTAAACATGTAGGCAAAATCGTAGCCCACCGTTTCCATAAGCGAAATGGTATCTTGATGCTCCTCCTCTGTCTCGGTGCAAAATCCGGCAATAATATCGGTAGAGATGGCACAATCGGGCATGTACCTTTTAATAGCGGCAATGCGATCGAGGTACCACTCGCGGGTGTAGCCTCGGTTCATCGTTTTAAGCATACGGCTGTTACCCGATTGGGCTGGCAGGTGAATATACTTGCAGATGTTGTCGTGAGCGGCCATTACCATCAGCACCTCGTCGCTCATATCCTTCGGATGCGATGTGGAGAAGCGAAGGCGCATGGTTGGGTTTTGGAGAGCCACCATGTCGAGCAGGTTGGCAAAGGTTACCTCGCGATCCTCGTTGGAGGGATCGATCCAAAGGTACGAGTCGACGTTTTGGCCAAGCAGGGTTACCTCCTTGTAGCCATTGTCTACTAGCTCCTGAACCTCGCGAAGAATGGTTTGTGGCTCGCGGCTGCGTTCGCCTCCACGGGTGTAGGGCACCACGCAGTAGGTGCACATCTTGTTGCATCCGCGCATGATGGAAACAAAGGCGGTAACGCCATTCTGGTCGAGGCGAACCGGACTAAGGTCGGCGTAGGTTTCCTCGCGCGATAGCAGCACGTTAATGCCCTTCTGTCCGCCTTCGGCGGCTAGCACCAGGTTGGGTAGGTCGCGGTAGGCATCGGGGCCAACAACGATATCCACCATTTTATCCTCTTCTAAAAGCGTGGTCTTTAACCGTTCGGCCATACAGCCAATAACGCCAACCAGTACGTGGCGTCTTTTCTTCTGTGCCTTAAAGTCGTTCAGCCGTCCCCATACGCGCTGCTCGGCGTTGTCGCGAATCGAGCAGGTGTTAATAAGGATTAGGTCGGCTTTTTTCATGTTGTCGGTAAGCGAATAGCCGTTTTGCTGCATGATAGATACCACAACCTCCGAATCGTTTACGTTCATCTGGCAGCCGTAAGTCTCTATGTAGAGCTTGAGCAGCGAATCGTTTACTACGGGCCTTATGGATTTAAAGTCCACCGTACCCTGTTTATCCAAACTCATACTCATTGGTGTAAAAATTTGGTCAAAGGTAGGATTTTAATCAGATATGCGATTTGAGCTATGCGATTTGAGAGGGCGCCTGTTTGGCACACCTACTCGAAGCATATTCCTCGTTGGCGGCGCTGGAGGCATAGAGGTGAAGCGGAGTAGCTAGGGTAAACTCCGGCTAAAAATATTCAGGCCTCGTTACATTTATTTTCGCATAGGTAACTTGAGTCTGCCGTTGTATCCTACGTAAGAAAAACTTCGTTCAACGTTCCATTTTTTCTACCTTTGCCAACCATAATCATTTTGTAATTTAATCTTACCTATTTATGAATCGATTTTTAGCGGTACTCGCCGTTGCCTTTCTATTCCCACTATTTAGCCTTGCCCAAGAGGGTTTTCAGGATGTCATTTACCTGAAAAAAGGTGGGTTTGTTAAGGGCTCCATTGTTGAGCAAATTCCCCATAAAAGCGTGAAAATACTGCTGCAGGATGGAATGGTTGCCTCTTTTAAAGTTGAGGAAATTGAGAAGTTTTCCAAAGAACGCTATGTAGAGGAGCTAGCAGATAAAAAACCTCGTAACAGCTACGTCGGGTTTTCTGCCGGTTTATCGATGCCAATAGGCAGCTATGCCAACAAGTCGGATGCTGCTGCAACTCTGGGTATGCACGTTAATATTGCTCAGGTTGGATATATGATTACTCCTTGCTTGGGTTTAGCGGCTACCTGGTATGGAGCGGTAAACGATTACGAAACCAGCAGAAGTATGGTATTAGTAAATGGTATTCCTGCCGGAACGAAGTGGAATGTAGTAGCGTACGGTGGCACAATGATTGGGCCATTGTACTCGCAGCGGCTGCTTAAAAAGCTGCACCTCGACCTACGTGTGATGGGTGGCTATACCAAACTTTCGCTTAGACAAAGATGGGGAGGGTTAGGAGAAATGTTCAATTCCGACGATGTAACCACAGGTTCTGTTTCGGCAGGTGCCATTATTCGTTATGACCTATTCCGTCTTTTTTCGGTTATGGCATGTGCCGAGTACTTTGGGTGCAGTCCTCATCTGTCGGTTTCAGGCTATAGCTACCAACAGCCAATCAATACCCTGTCGTTAGGAGTTGGCGTAGCCTTCCGTATACAGTCGATCAACATGGTGCATGTTTTACCTTTTCTCGCCAAGTAGCCACACCTTAGTGCTAGCCTTGGGGGAATTGAAATACTCTATAAAAGCAATAATGCCGGGACTATCCCGGCATTATTTATACTGTTACCTAACGAAAGGGTTGCCTACACTATTACGTGCGGTACAAAGTTGCTGGTGTTTGCGGTAATCAGCGAGATGTCCTCGCGGATGCCGATGCCCACCGGCTCGTGGTTAACCAGCCATGAGCCAACAATGGGGTACACCAAGCCGCGCTCCGACGAAAACGAGGTAAGGTCGACCATCTTCTGGTATACATAACCCTCTGCGCCATACTCGCCGCTGGCGGTGGCAACCACCTCGTTGTAGGCGTTTACCAGCTCGATGTTGGCCCCTTCGCGCGACAGGAGCGGCTTACGGGCATATCCCGATGAGGGTTCCTTCTTCTTAAACTCCTCCACCGAGGTGTAGGTGGGCAGCAGGTATTCGTTGTTGGGGAACATCTCCCAAAGCACGGTAAGGATCATCTTGTTGGCCAGAATCATCTTCCACGGTGGCTCTATCATTCGGGTAATCGACTTCATGATGTACGGCCCAAACTCCTCGTTTACCAGCCACTCCCAAGGGTACAGCTTAAAGAGGTGGAGGATCTCCTCGTCTTCGAGCCCTACAAACTGGTTGGCTTCGGTAATGCCAATCTCGCGGATGTCGAGCAGGCGGGTTTCGATGCCCGCCTGGGTGGCGCAGTCGCGAAGGTACTCGGTGGTTACCAAGTCTTCGGGCATATCGGTCATGCACGAGAAGTGCAGCAGGTTCTTTTCGAGGCAGTACTTGTCGATCTCCTTAAAGTGGGCAATCAGGCTTTCGTGGATGGAGTTGTACTGGTCGAGATGCGGGTACACCTCCTCCTTCCACATCCACTGAAACATCGAGGCCTCGAACAGCGAGGTGGGCGTGTCGGCGTTATACTCCAGCAGCTTGATGTTGCTGCCGTCGTAGGCCAGATCCATCCGGCCGTATACCGAGGCGTGCTCCTTCTCCCAGCTCATCTCGATGGCGGGTCGGATAAATTCGGGGATGCCAAATCGGTCGTAGTCGCGTCGGGCGATAACCCGATCCACCGCTTCGAGGCACATCTCGCTAAGGGTTTTGGTGGCGGCGTGCAGGCGCTCTATTTCGTAGGACGAAAAGGAGTAGTAGGCCGCCTCGTTCCAGTAGCTTTCGCCAAGGGAGTGGAACGAAAATCCAACATCGTCGGCTTTTTGCCTCCAGTCGGGGCGTGGGGTGATGCTATTTCTAAACATGGCTATGCTGCTGAGGTGTGAAATCCGCTTCGGCCAAATCCGCCACGCGACATCACCACGGGGGCCGAGCGGGCCGAGGTGTGGAACGAGCTGCTTCGGGCGTTCATCGACTGGCCGCGACCCGAGTTGCTAAAGTACGAGCGGGCAGTGGGCGAGTCGTAGCCCCCATGAAAGTAGTGCCCGGCCATCATAAAGAATACCGGGTAGAAGATGTGGGTGTGATGGGTGCCGTAGGGCTTGTAGGTCGAGTCGGCGCTGGTGCGGATGAACTTGGTTTCCTTAGCCACCGGCTTATCGTTGTTGCATCCCTGAATGCCAATGGCAATAAAAGGGACCAGGAGTAGCTGCTTGTTTTTCATACCTACTTGCTGGTAATAAATAGGCGGTAGCCGTTTAGCGTGGTGTCCTTTTTTACCGATTCGATATCGCCGTTGGCGTCGAAGGTGGTGTCGGGGACAACGTTGAGGCCCAGGTTGGGCAGGGTGTCGACCCTGGTATAGGTTTTAACCAGCGCTCCCTTAACGTACACCTTGTAGGTGAGGGTGAGCAGGGTTTGGCTTTCGCTTTGGGTGGTGGCAACGGTTACGTCGATATCGTCGCCTGTACCGGGTTTAGGGGTTTCGACCTCGGTGTTGTTGCTGCAGCTTGCCAGCATCAGGGCGGGAACTGCGGCGTAAACAAAAAGCTTAAGAATAGATTTCATAGTGGTTGTTCGTTGGTAGCGAATTCGATTGCTAGCCACAAATGTAACGATATTGCAGCAAGTTGTGCTGCTTTGTAGGGGATGTATTCTTTTTTTACCGATTTTTCGGGGTGGTAGGTTGAAACTTGCATCCGTGCACTACGGATAGCCGTTTCGGTGGGCTTAGCCCCGCTAGAGGTAGTATATGGTGGATAGGGTGAGTTACATTAGGTCATAAA
>CAXYUU010000036.1:0-14489 GCA_964292015.1 uncultured Acetobacteroides sp. | reverse complement strand
AAATCTATAAGAAGTACGGCGACAAGGTCGAAATCATATCGATATCAACCGACCCCGACATTCAGGATCTGAAACATTTTCTGGCCAACAAGCCCTACAAGTGGACATTTGTGCACTACGGCACGGCGCCCAGCATCATTAACCAGTACGATGTGCGGGGATACCCCACCTACTTCCTGATTAATCCGGAGGGGAAAATTGAGCTATCGCCTGCTCCAACTCCGCACGAGAAGCTCGAGATTATGCTGGTGAACCAGCTGCGAAGTAGGGATATGCTGTAGCAACACCCGCGCAGGATATCTGTCAAAAATATGATGGGGGTAGAAATCGTAATTTTTAAAGAAATTCCGGGTTAGCAAAGGGAGCCTCCACAAGCTTTCGCTTGGCTCCCCTCTTGGCAGGTAAAACCTCCACGAATCTTTCGCAGAATACTTTTGTCGTGTAATTCCCCAGCAACAGCACCTGCCTTTATGGCAATGTACGCCCGACCTACTTCGAAGAGCATCACCCTACCTAAGAAGGCAACAGGTTAGCAACACCAACGCCACAGCACCCACACCAGATTGTAGCTGGTGACTTTTACGAACCAATGGCTCTACACTATCTTTTCGGCGTTGGCAAACACGTCGGCAATGGTTTGGTAGGTGTTCGAAAGGTAGGAGGCCAGGCTGTAGACGGGCACCCAGCGGGCCTCGACAATCGACTCTTCGGTTTGCGGCACCAAGGTCTGCGATCCGGCGTAGCGCATGGCGAACCAGTGCGTGGTTTTGAACATCCGCTTGCCGTCGATGGTGTAAACGTGGTAGGTCTTGCAAATCTTCGATTCGATTTCGAGGGGCGATATGCCACACTCCTCCCTCACCTCGCGTATGGCGGCATCCTTCACATCCTCCCGGCGCTCCACCTTACCTTTGGGCAGATCCCACCTACCTAAACGGGAAATGAGGAGCACCTCGTTATGCTCATTGGTCACCAGGCCTCCAGCCGCCTCGATGGTGGTAAAACAGCGGGCCAACGCTTTAAAAATAGAACGTTGATCCTCCCTTTTTAGAATAAGTCCGACGATAGAAGGGGTATCATCAAAGTATTTTACAAGATTTGGAATATCTTTGCTGCGAGTTACTGCAATTTGTTCGAAGCCTTCGTTGTTTAGGCTGCAGTCCAATCCGGCAACCCCAATAAATCGATCGTTAAAATAAATCTTCCTCATAATGACTAGCGTTGAAAAAGCAATCGCACAGAGCTTGCTCGAAATTAAAGCGGTAAAGTTAAGCCCAAACGAGCCCTTTACCTGGGCATCGGGCTGGAACTCGCCTATCTACTGCGACAACAGGATTACGCTTTCGTACCCTGCAATTCGCAAGCAAATTTACCAATCTTTTGCAAAGCTGATTGCAGAAAAGTACCCCGAAGCAGATCTTATTGCCGGTGTGGCTACTGGGGCAATTGCGCACGGCGTTTTAGTTGCCGAAGAGATGCAAAAGCAGTTTATCTACGTTCGTTCGGCTCCTAAAGGGCACGGGCTTGGTAACCAAATCGAAGGGCGATACACCAAGGGTCAAAAAGTGGTGGTGGTTGAAGACCTTATCTCGACAGGTGGCAGCAGCCTTAGCGCTGTGGAGGCACTTCGTCAGGCAGGGGTCGAGGTACTGGGTATGGTAGCCATCTTTACCTATGGCTTTGCCACCGCCCAAGAGAACTTCGAGAAGGCAAACGTAGCAATCGACACCCTAAGCAACTACAACGCACTTATCGATGCAGCACTAGAGTCGGGTTACGTAAAAGAGAATGAGTTAAACGATTTAAAGGAGTGGCGCCTAGCCCCCGATAAGTGGAGAAAGTAGAAGGATATGACAGAAGTAGAAAGCAAGATAGTAGCCATCAAGAACACCTCCGAATTCGTATTCAATGCGCTTTCGGACTTTCGGAACTTTAACAGTATGGTTAACATGGTGCCAGACGGGCAGCTAACCGACTGGCAAGCCGACGAAAACACCTGCCGATTTAAGATTAAGGGATTCGACCTCGGCCTTAAGTTTATCGAAAAGGAACCCTACAAAACCCTGAAGCTAACGGGCGATGGCAAAGTTCCTTTCGAATTTTTCTTTTGGATACAGCTAAAAGAGGTAGCCCCATACGATGTTCGTATGAAGCTAACGGTTCACGCCGACCTTAACATGATGATGAAGATGATGCTTAAGGGCAAGCTTCAGGATGGTGTAGACAAAATGGCAGAACAAATAGCCATGGCCTTTAGCCGATAGCTATATAATAAACGAGACCTCCTTAAAGGCGAACGACTTCAGTTCGCCTTTCTCGTTTTCGAGAACCAGCTCGCCGGTGTGTTCAATCCCCTTAATCGAAGCCATAAAGCGCTCCCCTTCGGCCTCGAACCAGTACTGCCCATTGCTTCGGTACAGCGCCTCGAAGTAGAAAGCATCTATAGCGGCCATTTTGCCGCTCCGCAGCGCTGCATACCAAAAATCGATAGCCCCCAAAATAGCCTGCAACACCTCATTTCGATCCAGCTCCCGTCCTACAAGCAGCGCCAACGAGGTCGGATTTGGAGCTTCGCTCTCAAAAACAAGCTGGTTAACGTTTAGGCCGATGCCCCAAATGCTGTGGGAGTGGTTTATTCCCATTAGCCCGTTCTCGATAAGAATGCCAGCCACCTTTAAATCGCCAACATAAATATCGTTGGGCCACTTTATTTTTGCATGAACCCCAAACTCGGCTAACCCCTGAATAACCCCATTGGCAACCACCTTCGAAAGGTAGAAGTGATCGAAAATCTCCAAAAACGTAGGGTAGGTAAGAATCGAGAAGGTGAGGTTTTTCCCAGCTTCGCTCTCCCAGAAGTTACCGCGTTGCCCGCGTCCTTTGGTCTGGTAGTCTACGATATAAACGGCCCCTTCGCCCCCCTTTTGAGCCAGCGCAGCAGTAGCCTCCATGTTGGTCGAATCGGCCACCGGCTTGTACACCACTTCCGATCCTACTACACCGATATTGCGATTAGTGAAAATTTGGTTCATGCTTTGTGTTTAGAGGAGCAAAAGTATTAAACTTTATTTTGTTTTTTTTTGTTACTTTGTCGATTAATGAGGGATTGGCATTAAATTCCGTGTATTTAATATTGTTACAAATCAGTACATTTGTACGCCATCAATACTAGAACTGCAGCTTAATGGTAAAGCACACCAGTACCAAGAGTTACACCCAGCAATTAGTTGACGCAATTGTAGAGGCCGCTGATGATAAAAAAGGGGAGAAAATTGTAAGCCTCGATTTAAGAAAGCTCGACAACGCCATCTGCCAATATTACATAGTATGTAATGCCAACTCTACCACACTGGTAGGAGCCATTGCAGATGGGGTACATGACAAAGTGTTCGAGAAGTTAGGCGAAAAGCCTTGGCGTAGCGAAGGGTATGATAATTGCTTATGGGTACTACTTGACTACGGCGATGTAGTACTGCACGTTTTCCAAACCGAACAGAGAGATATCTACAAAATAGAGGATCTTTGGGCCGATGCAAACAGAGTAAATTATGAGTAGAATGAGAATAGCACCATTCAAAAACACTAGTATAGTTAAAGCTTTGCTACCCATAAGTAGCCGTTTTAAGGCATTTTTCGATACCAGCGGAAAAGATAATATGGATAATAGTAGTAAAAAAGGAGGTGGCAGCAAGTTTCCTCAGCCTAAGTTTAGCATTTACTGGATTTACGCCATCGTGGCTCTTGCCATTATCGGTTTAAACTTTTTCTATAGCGGTGGTTCGCCAGTAGAAACCAACTTCCAGAAGGTAAAAACAACCATGCTCCCTAAAGGAGATGTCGAACGCCTAGATATTGTTAGCAACGACAGGCGTGTAGACGTTTACATCAAGAAGGATCGTGTAAAGAAATATCAGAAAGAATTCGAAAATAGCATCAGCTCGCCATCTAAAAACGGCCCGCAGTTCTTCTTCTCCATCGGATCACCCGACGAATTCCAAAAAAACATTGAAGAATTCCAAAAAACCGCCCCTGCAGGAAGTCAAGCCGTCATCACCTTTAATAATAAAAAGGATTGGACGGGTGATATTTTCACCTTCCTGCTATACACAGCGCTAATCATAGGCTTTTGGGTATTCATCATTCGCCGCATGTCGAAAGGCTCTGGCGGAGCTGGAGGCAACATATTTAGCGTTGGCAAATCCAAGGCTCAACTTTTCGACAAAGAGAACCATATACAAATTAACTTTACCGATGTTGCCGGACTAGATGAGGCCAAGGTAGAGGTAATGGAAATCGTTGACTTCCTTAAAACCCCACAAAAGTACACCGACCTTGGTGGTAAGATCCCTAAAGGCGCCCTACTTGTAGGCCCTCCAGGAACCGGTAAAACATTACTTGCCAAAGCCGTTGCAGGCGAAGCAAACGTACCATTCTTCTCGCTTTCGGGTTCCGACTTTGTGGAGATGTTTGTTGGTGTTGGTGCATCGCGTGTTCGCGACCTGTTTAAACAGGCAAAAGAAAAGGCACCATGTATCATTTTTATCGACGAAATTGGTGCTATTGGACGTGCTAGAGGTAAGAATGCCAACTTCTCGGGCAACGACGAGCGCGAAAATACGCTTAACCAGCTGCTAACCGAAATGGATGGCTTTGGCACCAACGTAGGCGTTATCATTCTTGCAGCAACCAACCGTGCCGACATCCTCGACCGTGCGCTACTTCGTGCCGGACGTTTTGACAGGCAAATATATGTTGAGCTACCCGACCTTAACGGACGAGAGGAAATATTTAAGGTACACCTTCGCCCCTTGAAGCTCGATCCAAACCTCGACACCGCATTCCTTGCAAAGCAAACACCGGGTTTCTCGGGTGCCGATATAGCCAACGTTTGTAACGAAGCAGCCCTTGTTGCCGCTCGTAAAAATAAGACACAGGTAGAAAGACAAGACTTCCTCGATGCGGTAGACCGTATTATTGGAGGACTCGAAAAGAAGAACAAGATTATATCGCTCGATGAGAAAAAGACGATTGCCTACCACGAAGGTGGACACGCTACCGTTTCCTGGTTACTCGAGCATGCCAATCCGCTACTTAAAGTAACCATTGTACCACGTGGCCGTGCCCTTGGTGCAGCATGGTATCTTCCCGAAGAACGCCAAATTACCACTACCGAGCAAATCATGGACGAGCTGGCCGCAACACTTGGTGGCCGTGCATCCGAAGAGGTTGTCTTTGGTAAGATATCGACAGGCGCACTAAACGACCTCGAAAGGGTAACCAAGCAAGCCTACGCCATGGTAACATACTACGGCATGAATAAGGAGCTAGGAAACCTTAGCTACTACGACTCAACAGGACAGAGCGAGTACATGATGGGTAAGCCCTACAGCGAAAAAACTGCAGAGCTCATTGATATTGAAGTTAAAAATATCATAGAAGAGGCCTATCTTCGTGCCAAAAATATCCTAATTGAAAACCGCGAAGGTCTCAATAAGCTTTCAGAAATGCTTTTAGACCGCGAGGTTATATTTAGCGAAGATCTTGAGTCAATTTTCGGAAAAAGAAAATGGGCAAAGGAAGAACTCCTTAGCGTTAAACCTATCGAGGCAATGAAGCCCCTAGAAGAGGCCAAACCTGCCGAGGAAAATACGCCAGAGGCTGATCATGAAGTTCAAGAGAGTGAATTTAACGTGTAAAAAGCAGTAAAATCATGGATAACGGCTGGATTTTAGCTTACTCGTCTTCGTCGCCAATTAGCGCAGAACTTCTAAGACAAGCACTCGAAGAAGAAGGTATTACCGCAGTCATTATTAATCAGCACGACTCCTCGTTCACAAGTTTTGGCGATGCCGAAGTATATGTAGAAGAGGCATATGTAGAACAAGCAAAGAAAA
This sequence comes from uncultured Acetobacteroides sp., assembly GCA_964292015.1. Classification (GTDB taxonomy): domain Bacteria; phylum Bacteroidota; class Bacteroidia; order Bacteroidales; family ZOR0009; genus Acetobacteroides. The sequence goes on along the minus strand of CAXYUU010000036.1, from coordinate 8,595 downwards.
TAGTTGAAGATTTTGAAAATTAACAATTTTACAACCAGAGCCCTAAGCGGCGCTGTATTTGTTGCAATATTAGTGTCAGGGATTATTATAGGCTATGAGACCTTTCTTCTCTTAATGCTTATTATTATTGGGTTAACCCTCAACGAGTTTTACATCAACGTAAAGAAAAGTGGTGTTGAGCCCAACTTCTCGCTAGGGCTAATTGCAGGTTTAGGTACGTTTATTTCCTTCTTCATTTTTGCGTTTGGAGGATATCAGGAGGTGGTATTTTTGGCTTTTCCACTGGTAATATACGTGGGTATTTTTATCTCCGAACTATTTAGGGATAAGCCAAACCCATTTATGAACGTATCAATGACGCTGCTTGGGGTGTTTTACATCGCCATTCCCTTTGCCATTCTTAACTTCTTGGTTTTCCTTCAATTTTCGAATCTCGACGGAGTGATTTTCGACTGGTACTACATTCTTGCCCTATTCATCTTGGTATGGACTAACGATACCTTTGCCTACCTAACAGGCATGTCGATTGGTAAGCATAAGTTTTTCGAAAGAATATCGCCCAATAAGACTTGGGAAGGAATTATTGGCGGAGTTGTTTTCACCTGCATATTAAGCGTTGGACTATACTTCCTGTATCCATATGTTGCACCATTAGGCAAGTTAGGCTTCTCGGGATTAACTTTACCCGAATGGATTGGACTTGCACTAGTTGTTTCTATATTTGCAGATCTGGGAGATTTAGTGGAGTCGATGTTTAAACGTAGCCTTGGCATCAAAGATTCGGGCAACATCATTCCAGGACACGGAGGTATGCTAGACCGCTTTGATGCGATTTTGCTGGCGGTTCCTGCTGCCTTTGTTTACCTTATGTTTATCATTGTTTAATCACATAATTATTGGCTTCAGACATGCGCATTCACAAAGAGGGACATTCGATGCTACTTAAAACACTGCTGTTGATGGTAGCTGTTTTAGTAATGCTTTACTTTTTCACCCCAATCTACGTTTATGGAGCAGGTATTGTAATCTTTGGCTTACTTTACGTATTCCTCCTTCGCTTTTTTCGATTCCCCGACCGCCCACAGCTAACCGATGATGGCGTACTTTACGCCCCTGCTGATGGGACCATCGTTGTTATCGAAAAGGCTCAAGAAGATGAGTTTTTTAAAGATGAGAGACTGCAAGTTTCCATATTCATGTCAGTTTGGAATGTGCATATCAACTGGTACCCTATTAAAGGAGCCGTTGAGTATTTTAGGCACCACCACGGCAAGTTCTTGGTTGCTTGGCATCCTAAATCATCGACCGAAAACGAGCGCACCACGGTTGTACTTAACAATGGTTCGAACAAGGTACTTCTCCGTCAAATTGCAGGATTCCTCGCCCGTCGCATAGTTTGCTATGCTACCGAAGGCGAAAACGTAAATCAGAACCAGCAAATGGGCTTTATCAAGTTTGGCTCACGCGTCGACATCTTTTTACCAGTAGGTACAAAGATTGAAGTTTCGCTTAACCAAAAAACAGTTGGCGGTCAAACCGTAATTGCGAAGTTAAAGTAGAACTTCTTCTAGAAAAATATAAAAAAGGGAGATGTTTCTCCCTTTTTTTATACCCCAAAACCATGTCGTAACAACGACGGAGAATTCGTATCTTCGCTTAAAATAATTAGAGATGAACAAGCTCGCCAAATATATTCTTATTGCAGCCGTAGGCTCTATTATCGTTTTTTTACTTTGGTACTTTATATCGATAGTTGCCTACGTTCTAATTGCTGCAGTACTCTCGATTATTGGCAAACCTATGGTGAATCTACTTTTGAAGATTAAAATAGGCAAATTCAAGATTCCAAAGTGGCTTTGTGCAGGTACTACACTCCTACTTATTTGGCTTTTGGTTGTAGTTTTTTTTAAAACATTTGTCCCTCTAATAGTTGACGAGGCAAACAAGCTCGCAAACGTAAATGTAACAGCACTAGTAAACGAATTCTCGCCAACCCTAAAGAACTTTGAAAATGGGCTGTCGAAATATATGCCCGAAGCCAAAAATTTGAACCTAGAACAATCGCTTGCCAGCCAGCTCAAGTCGGTAGTAAGCATTAGTTCAATATCAACCATCTTCGGTAGGTTTACGGAGTTTCTTGGAAGCGTATTTATCGCCCTATTCTCCATCTCGTTTATTACCTTCTTCTTTCTAAAAGATGAAAGCCTCTTCTACGAAGGGGTACTGCTGATATTTCCTCGTAAATACGAGAAGAATGTAACCCGTGCTCTTGAGGCAATTTCGCAGCTGCTCATGCGCTACTTCATTGGTATTGTTACCGAGTCGATCATTATAATGATCCTACTTACGTTTGGCTTGCGACTAGTTGGCATACCGATGAGTCAAGGGTTGGTAATTGGGCTGATTGCCGGCATACTCAACGTTGTTCCCTACATTGGGCCTCTTGTTGGAACCTGTGTTGGTATTTTCCTTACCATTACCACCAATATAGACACCATGTCGTTAGCCCAAATGGTTAACCTTATCATCTATATTGTCATTGTATTTGGAGTAATACACCTTATTGACAACATTGTTTTTCAACCGTTAATTTACTCCAACAGCGTAAACGCACATCCACTAGAGATCTTTCTGGTAATTCTTATTGCCGGTAGCATTGCCGGTATACTTGGAATGCTACTAGCTATTCCAACATATACGGTGCTACGTGTATTTGCAAAAGAATTTTTCAATAACTTTAGGGTCGTACAAAAGCTCACGGAAAACATTCAACAACCTAGAAATCGAGGGATATAAAGATGAAAAAGTTACTCGTAATTCTGTTCGGCATAATGCTTTTTGCCTGTTCGAAGGAGAAGGAAACCGAAATTCCTATTAGTATTAAAATATCCAAAGAAGCGACAGCAGACCTGTATATTTTTGACCTGTCGAATACGAAGATTATTAGCAAAGATTTTGACCTTCATATTTTCAGTAAAAGTGGTAGCCCCGTGTTTACGTCTACGTTTAGCACAACAGCAGCAGACCTGACTTACAAGTGGAATGCCAAAACATCGGATGGAAATAAGGTTGCCGATGGCATGTACACGTACACCCTCAAGAATAAGGACAAAACGATAAACCAAGATGGGTTCCTCTACGTTTTAAGTAAGTAATAAAAAAGTCACAACTATACACTTACAGAAAAGCCCTACTACTATAGGGCTTTTTTATTGTCATATGCGACCCTACACAACTGTAACCAAAACGGACTCTGTCTAAGAACAATCTTTCGTCTGTGATTAACAGCATTTCTTGTTAGGATGCCGAATACATTTGGGTATACATAGCTATATTTGAATATAACTACGTATTTTTGACCATACACCCGCTCAAAAACAGAACGAAGTAAAGCGAAACGGTCTACAGTAAAGAACAAAATGTTAGCCCCAATTCAAGTTGAAATAGTAGCTGGCGATATTACAACAATCGCTGCGGATGCAATTGTAAATGCAGCAAAAAACTCGCTGCTTGGAGGTGGCGGTGTTGATGGTGCCATCCATAGAGCCGGAGGTAGTGCCATACTCGAAGAGTGTAGAGACATCATAGCCCGCCAAGGGGGCTGTAAAACTGGCGAAGCAGTGATTACAACAGCAGGTAACTTGCCTGCAAAATATGTCATTCACACTGTTGGACCAATTTGGAATGAAGGAGTCAACAATGAATTCGAGCAGCTGGCCAGCTGCTACAAGAACTCGCTACAGCTTGCAGCTGACAACGGATGCAGAACAGTTGCATTCCCCAACATCAGCACTGGTATATACGGATTCCCAAAAGATAAGGCTGCTGTCGTTGCAATAGAAACGGTTGCGAACTTCTTAGCTCATACCAATAAAATAGATAAGGTGCTATTCGTTTGTTTCGACAAGGAGAATAAACGGTATCTGACAGATCAGCTGATAAAACGTACCAAGAGTCGATTGTAATCGAATACGCGATGGGGAAAATAGAGATTAAATACGTTAAAACGGTCGTAGGGGAGCTAATTATTGGATCGTACCAAAACCAGCTGTGCCTATGCGACTGGAGATATCGCAAAATGCGAAATCGGGTAGATGAACGGATAAAGCAAGGATTGAATGCCGATTTTCTGCTTTCTGAATCTGACATCATTAATCTCACCATAGAACAACTTAACGAGTATTTCGAAAAGGCAAGATGTGAATTTAGCATACCGCTTCTACTTGTAGGCACCGATTTTCAGAAAAGGGTTTGGCAGATGCTTCAACAGGTACCATTTGGTTCAACCCAAACGTACTTGGGACTATCTAAAATGTTGAATAATGAGAAAGCAGTAAGGGCTGTTGCCTCGGCAAATGGGGCCAATGCACTTGCCATACTTATTCCATGCCACCGAATAGTTGGTTCGAATGGAGAGCTAGTGGGATATGCAGGCGGACTTCCGGCAAAGAAAACGTTGCTTACCTTGGAGAATAGGCCGGATGGAAGCCAGCTGCTGCTCTTTTAGCCACCACTCATGCAACCATCATCCCCCCATATAAACCATCGTAACAAGAAAATTGGACTGCTGATATTTAGAACTTATATATAACGGAAATACGCACCAGTAGCAATATTCACAGGAATAACCACTAGCTTACAGCAAATTGAGCAGAAGTATCTACAGGCAAGTAAACCAATTCTTTTATCACAAATAATACATCGACCCTCAAACAAATGTGGCTTTACTATGTTATATTTAACCTAACAGAAATTAACATTTTTAAAAATGGAAGACAAGCCAAAAGGAAGTGTGCTGTCGAGAGTTTTCCGCTTTTACTACGAAGGGTTTAAGAACATGAAGGAGGGCAGAACTCTATGGGCAATTATTCTGATCAAGCTGTTCATTATGTTTGCCGTACTTAAAGTCTTCTTTTTCCCCAACATCCTAAAAAAAAACTTCAGTACCGATAAGGAACGCAGCGATTACGTTATAGAACAGCTAACAACACCTACAAAATAAAATGACTATGGAGAACATGGATTTATCGCTGGTCGATTGGTCGCGGGCGCAGTTTGCGCTTACGGCAATGTACCACTGGATTTTCGTACCACTCACGCTAGGGTTGGCGTATATAGTTGCCATAATGGAAACTATATACGTTAAAACAGGCGATGAGTTCTGGAAAAAGACGACAAAGTTTTGGATGACCCTCTTTGGAATCAACTTTGCCATTGGTGTGGCAACAGGGATAATCCTCGAATTTGAGTTTGGAACCAACTGGTCCAACTACTCGTGGTTTGTTGGCGATATTTTTGGGGCACCACTTGCCATTGAAGGTATTATGGCCTTCTTTATGGAGTCGACCTTTATTGCCATCATGTTCTTTGGATGGAATAAGGTAAGCAAAAGAGTTCACCTAGCATCGAGCTGGCTAACCGCTTTTGGGGCCAACCTGTCAGCACTATGGATACTGGTTGCCAACGGATGGATGCAGTACCCCGTGGGCATGCGCTTCAATCCAGATACGGCCCGTAACGAGATGCAAAATTTCTGGGAAGTACTCTTTTCACCGGTAGCGGTAAATAAGTTTTTGCATACCATAACGTCGGGTTACGTTACCGCAGCGGTATTTGTTGTAGGAATTAGCTGCTGGTACCTGCTAAAAAAACGCGAAGTCCAGTTTGCCAAACGAAGCATTATTGTAGCATCGGTATTTGGCCTAATATCATCGCTATTCCTAGGTATGACAGGCGACGGATCGGCCAAACAGGTTGCCGAAAAGCAGCCAATGAAGCTGGCCGCCATGGAAGGGCTATACAACGGTAGTACGAATGTGGGGATAGTTGCATTTGGCATCCTAAATCCAGAGAAGAGCTACGGAGATAGCAAGGATCCATTCCTGTTTAAGGTTGAGATTCCAAGTGTACTATCAATCCTCAGCTTTGGAAGCGCCGATGCCTACGTACCCGGCATTAACAACATTATTAACGGGGGGTATATGTACGCCAATACCAAGGGCGAAAGTCAAATTGCACAACCTACCACCACGCGAATTGCCGATGGTAAAAAGGCTATAGCAGCATTTCGTGATTACCGCACAGCAACAGCAGCAAAAGACACTGCAAAGGCGTCGGCAAACCTAAAGGTGCTTAACGATAACTTCAAGAACTTTGGATACGGGTACCTAAAGAACCCCAAAGACATCATTCCAAACGTGCCACTCACCTTCTACAGCTTCCATATCATGGTTGCCTTAGGTTTCTTCTTTATCATTCTGTTTACGCTATCGCTTATTCTGGCGTTTAAGGATGTGCTAACCAAGCATCGCTGGTTCCTATGGTTGGGGTTGTGGAGTATCCCGCTAGTTTACCTTGCCGAGCAAACAGGCTGGATTGTTGCCGAAGTAGGACGTCAACCGTGGGTTATACAAGACATCATGCCTACCATGGCCGCCGTATCGAAAATAGAAACCAGCTCGGTGATGATTACTTTTGGGCTATTTGCCCTGATATTTACCCTGCTGCTTATTGCAGAGCTTCGTATCATGCTAAAGCAAATCAAAAAAGGACCTGAAGGAGGACATTAATATGGAATATATACCAACACTACTACAGCACTACTGGTGGTTCATTGTATCGTTACTGGGCAGCTTACTCGTTTTTCTACTATTCGTACAGGGTGGACAAACCCTAATATTTACCATTGGCAAAACGGAAGAGGAAAAAACCATGATCGTCAACTCGCTAGGTCGTAAGTGGGAGTTTACATTTACGACTCTGGTTACCTTTGGTGGCGCATTCTTTGCCTCATTCCCCCTATTCTACTCCACCAGCTTTGGTGGCGCCTACTGGGTTTGGGTGGCCATCCTGTTCTTTTTTATCATTCAAGCGGTATCGTACGAGTACCGTAAAAAACCGGGCAACTTCCTTGGGGCAAAAACCTACGAGCTATTCCTATACTTAAACGGTTTTTTTGGTACTATTCTACTGGGAACCGCAGTTGCCACCCTCTTTACAGGAGGCAACTTCTTTGTGAATAAAATGAACTTGGCAAACATTCAACAACCTACGATATCGAGCTGGGCAAGCTCATGGCATGGTTTAGAAGCAGTAGCCGATTATCGAAATGTACTCCTTGGCCTGGCCGTTTTCTTTTTGGCTCGAACTTTAGGGGCGCTATACCTCATTAATAGCATCGATCACCAAACTATTTACGAAAGGTCGAAAAAGCAGGTTCTGTACAACGCCATTCCATTTGTGGCTACCTTCCTTGGTTTCCTTGGTGCCATATTCCTATCTAAAGGATATGCGGTTAACCCCGCCACTAGCGAGGTTTACCTTGAACCCTACAAGTACTTTACCAACTTCGTAGACATGCCCATACTACTGGTAATGCTGCTTGCAGGCATTGTTTTGGTACTATGGGGTATAGGATTGACACTTATGGTGAATAAGAACACCAAAGGGATATGGTTTGCCGGATTAGGCACCGTGCTGACCGTACTCGCGCTGCTGGTAAGCATCGGGTATAACAATACGGCCTACTATCCATCGCAAGCCGATATGCAAAGCTCGCTAACCATAGTAAACAGCTCGTCGAGCCCGTACACCCTTATGGTGATGAGCATTGTATCGATTATGGTTCCCTTTGTGCTCGCCTATATTTGGTATGCTTGGAGCGCTATGAATAAGAAGCAGCTTACCGCACAGGAGATGAAGGACGAAACCCACACCTACTAAACCAACAAAAAGATGAAATACCTAAACGCCATACTTTGGCTTTTAAGCTGGCCAATACTCATCTACTTTAGCCTAAAGCTAAGCGAGTTTGCCATCAGAATGTATAAAAAGGTAGAAAGTAAACAGCAAGAAGAGTAGCGGTTAGCCCTACAAAACAACATCTACCAAGCTGCTAAGCTTCGGTAAAAGTCGATAAGCAACCCTATAAGAACCTCCAATTCGATTAGGGTTGCTTATTTTTTTACCATCTTCCACATTACACCAGCGGAATGTACCGTTGAAAAAGAATATAGATAGGCATAAAATGGTACAGCAGCTGGTACATTAGGATTACTTACCGGTAAAAGCGTATTCTTTTGAGCAGACATATCGGATAGTCCCCAGAAATACTGGATACAGAAGGTTGAGTAATGTGCAATACATATCTAAAAAATGACATTCACTAGAGAAATTGCTCAATGATGGGGATCTCCGAAAAAACAGACAGCCACAGCTCGCTTATTTAAGAGCAAGCGGACTGAAAGCATGTGCAGACGAAGGTAAGGTGGCGGTCAAAAAAAAAAAACAACTACCTATCAGCCTAACTATCAATACAAACAACAAAAACAGCAGAATACCAACGTGGAGTAGCTTAAAAGTATCCTTGCTTGTCGAGTTGCGACAATTTCACCTAGACTGTCAAACTTCCAGCCTGCATTACTCGTCACTTTAGGCATCACTGTCTATATTATATGGTCACTGGCCACCATTTTATGCTTGACTGAACTCCTCTTTATGCTCGAGTGAACTCCATTTTATGTCGACTGAACTCCTCTTTATGGTCGACTGAACTTCATTTTATGCTCGACTGACCACCATTGTATGTCGACTGAA